>CAIXPZ010000200.1 GCA_903921455.1 uncultured Verrucomicrobia subdivision 3 bacterium
CGTCGGCATGTTGCCGCTGACCCACAGCGAGAAGGAATATTCCCCAGCGCCGTCCAACGGGTAGCCAAAAGAGGTCATGCCCGGTGCCCAGCCGCCGGTATCGCCGCCCGCGTCATACGCCGAGCCCATGAAGCCGGCGACTTTCGGACTCGCGTCAGCGTAAAGGTCATTTCCATAGCCGGACAAATCCGGTTCAGGATTATAGACGCTGTCCATCGCCCAATACGCAACCAGACCATCGTGCAGCGTCAGCGGGGGCGGCGGATACGGCACCGTCACGGCGTAGGTATCAATCAGATATTGCCGGATCGTGTTCGCCTCGGTCTCAGTCAAAGCGCGGTCATAGACCAGCACCGCCAGAATGTAACCGGAGAAATTCGAGCCCGTGCTCCGTGAACCCAGCGTCACCCATTTGCGCGTATTCGCGGGCGTGCCGCTCATACCCATCCAAGCCTCATTGCTCCCGTCCAAGCGCAAAGTGATGTCCGTTTCGCTGACAACTTGTTCAAAGACCGCGAGCGTGCTGGTGTCAATCGGCGTCACGCCATCCACTGCGTTGGCATCCGAACCGCGCCAGGCATGGCCGCGCAGATGGTTGCTGTAAAGCATGAGCAGCGCGTCGCCATCGCCCGAGCCGCCGGTGCCGAGGATGTCGTTTTCACCTGTGGCCAGCGGCATCGCCACCACAAAGATCGTGTGCTGGTCCGGCTTGAAAACCGACGCGACCGAGGTCAGCAAATCATCCGTGCCATCAAACATCACCGCCGGTTGCCCGAGGTCATTGCTCCGATAAACCGGCCGGTAATCAAAATTGGATTGTGCCAGGTGCGTTTCATGGCCCGACTCATCCGGCCAGGTCGTCACCCGATCGCCGTCCGACATCCCGGCCAGCGATTCGACGCGCGCCCAAAGCTGCAAACCGATGACACTTTGCGGCACGGGCGGCACGGCATCATCCGGGCGGATCCAATTACTGCGCTCGGTGATTTCAACACCGGCAGCGTCCACGCCAACGATGAAATAAAATTCGCTGCCGCCATCGGGCGCGAACTGGCGGGCATCGCCATACATCCAATAATCTTCAGTGAGAAACCACGACGCGCCGCCGTTGAGGCTCGTCCACACGTTCCACTTGTGCGGATTCGGCAACTCCCAATCCCACCGCAGCAAATCGGGATACGCCGCGCGCAGCACGGGCGCGGGCAGCAGAGTGGGCAGTGCGCCACGCACACGCTTGCGGCGACGGTTTTGTGCCCAGAGCGCGAGAAAACCACGCTGGTTAATTTTCGGGAGCGTCAGCATTTTTCTTTTTGCGCTTCGGTTGCGCAGGAACTGGCGTGGATTCCGGCACAGACATTTCAGCCGGTGCAACCGGTGGGATTTCCACCACTTCAACTGGCGTCGGCTCCGCCGTGACTGGCGGTGCCGGCGGCGCGACCGCCACAGGTGGCGCGTCTTCCTCGATGAGCGGCCGCCGCTTGCGGCGGATGATGGGTAAAAGTTGATTCATGTTTTCTTGGCGACCTTGGCGTCTTGGCGGTTAAATCGCATTGATACCAATGGCGACCTGTTTCCAGTTCGTGCCATCGCTGATGGCGAGGCAGGGCACGCCGCCCGTGCCACCCGCGCTGAGGTGGATGATGCGACGCGGAAACTGCGCCGCGGTCACGCCGGCCGCGACGGCGGCGGCCACGTTGGTGAAGCTGGCGAACTGAATCTGTTCGCCACTGCGAATTTTTTCATGCCCGCGAGGTAAATCTTTGCCCATAAAAATTGTCGGTTAAGTTGAGGTTGAGGTTTTTGGTTGAGCGCTTCGCGCAGGAATTTCCCGCACGAAGCGCATTGGCCCTGACGCAGTCAGTTGTGTTCGATGGCGACCATGCGGACGTTTTTGTTTTCAAAAACGCGGGTCCAGTTCGCCCCATTTTCCAGCTCGGCGTTGGTCGGCGTGTCGCCGGCCACCGAAGCGCTGTTGAACTTCACGCCGCGCGGATGAAGGATGTAACGACGCCTGTTGATTAAAACAGTGTCGCTGTCCAGCGGCACGCGGGCGATCTCCACGCCCTCTGTCCCTTGGCCACCCTGCAGCGGCGCGGATTCCAGCGGCGCGACACCGCGCGCGAATGCACCAGGACCGAACAGGTAGCTCGTGTAAACCACGCCATCCGTCGTGCCCGCGCGCGTCGGCAGGTTGTCATCCACGATGACGCGCCGGCCTTGGAACGTTTTGATCTGCGCCTTGCCCTCGCTGTCGGGGACAAAGTCGATCAAGTCCAGCTTGCGCAACGCTGCTTCTGTCGCGCTGTGCAAGGCCACGGCCGTCAAACGATCACCGCGATCACCGAGCTTCACGGTGGCATCCACGAAGGTGCTGCCGTTGAGCCGAGTAGTCGCCGACTGACCCGCGACCGTTTCACTTGCGATGGCGAGTTTATTACCTGCCATGCTCGCCGCGGCGAAGATGCCTTTCAGCGACGACACGACCAGCGTCTGGTCCACCCGCGCCCAGTAATCGCCCACCAGGTCAATGATCGCCTGCATCGGATCGTCACCGGAGACGACTTTGGCAAGGTGATTCACACTCCACACCTGCGCATCGTTTTGGATGCGCGCGATGTCCTTGTCGCTGCCGATCTTGTTCACCGCCAACGTCGCGCTGTCGCTCAACAACTGGCGCGTCGCCGTCAGGTCCTTCCAAAACGGCATCATGACCTCGCGCCCGCCACCGGCGGCCAGGACGTCAAACTCCGGCGCGTGTTCCACAATACCGCTCTGCACAAACGCACTCAGTTGGGCAGTGCGTTCAATCGCATACCGTTCGAATTCTGTGGGGATGATGATGTCCGCCACGGCTGTCTTGCTCATAATTTTACCTTTCTATTTTGTTCGGGCGGTGTTGATGCACCGCCCAAGTTGGTTCAAGCAGAAGCCTTGAGCCGGGCGGCCAACCCGGGATCCGTCTTCTGCAGTTTCATCTGTTCCGTCAGGTTCCAGGATTCCTGACGAAACGGATTTTTTGCTGTCCGCGCCGAAGCCGCGGCGCCCCCGGCACCGTTGCTGGCAGCCCCGCCACCAGCGTTGGCTTCAAAAAGATGCGGAGCGTCGGACACCTGCGTGTCCATCCACTCCTCCAAAGTCATGGGCGTGATGCCGTCTTTGCCGTAACGCACCGTCTTGCCGTTGGCTTCAAACGCCTGCGGCACGCCCTTCACCAGCTTGAACGTCTGGCGGGCGCGCGCCGTGATGTCCGGCAAGGCCGTCGGGCGCAGGCCGCGTTTCGTGGCGGCGGTGAGCACGCCTTGATCAATCTGGATGGCGGTGAGCTGGGCGAAATACGCATCGCGTTCGCCGGTCACGGAACTCAGCAGCTTGTCGGCATCAACCTTTTGCGCCTTGAGCCGCGACTCCATCACTTCCTGAAACTTGCCGTCCTTCAGGCGCTGCTCTTCCTCTAGGCGTTCCTTCTCGGCCGCGAGCTGGCGCACCGCTTCAGGATCAATGCCCTCGAAGCGCGCATCGCGCTCTTCAATTTGTTTGCGCAGTTCGATGTTGTGCGCGCGCAGTTCATCGGCCTTCACCTTGTCGGTCACGCCTTCGACATCCAGGTAGAAGGCACCTTCGCGCTCCACATAGAGCGCCGATTGTTCGGTAGGAATTTCTTCCCGCTTAACGAATTTATATTTGAGTGGCATAAATATTTAGTGGTTGTTGGTTGCTGCCGGAGTGGGCGTTGGAATCGTTGTGGCCACTGGGTTATTACCAGGCTTAGGAAAGACCCCGGTCGGATTCTGCTGACCGTTTTGGTTTTGCAGGGAGACAAGTCCAGCACGGACAAGCTGTTGTTCTTCAGTGTCAGTGCGGCCAGTGGGCAGGACTTCACCTTTGCGGAAAAGATCGAACATGGTGGCTTGCGAGATGGCTCCAGCCTGCCAGGCGGAGACAATGGCGGTGAGTTCCATGGCCGTCAGACCTTTGGCGGTGAAGTCAGTATTGATCTGGAGCAGGACGAGAGATTCACTGATGTCTTCAGGAAACTGTTCAGTGGAGTTCCACCAATAGACCCAGCGTAGGACTTGGCTGATGGAGTCAGAGACAGACAAAGCCAGTGTCATCAAGATGCTATTCTCACCAGCTTGACGGAGTTCAATGGCATCAGCGGTTTCACCCACACGTTTGGTATCTTCCAACATGCGTGAACCCAGCACAGCCATGAGCCGTTCATCACGGTTTTGAGCATTCTCAAAAGTGGAAAGACCGTGACCTTTGAATTCGAGGAAGCCAGCCACGGCTCCGGGAGTTTCAGCCACCCAAGCCGTGCTGCTGCCAATGCGAAGCTCGGAAGTTTTATCGAAGCCAGAGACCCAAGCCGTCGGCAGAGCCGTGTAATGCAGACCATGTTTGTAATCAGCATCCAGACGGTAATGGTCGAGGTTGACGGAGATGATGTCCGCCAGCGGCATCTTGTCTATGTCAGGCAGTGCGTTGCGGGGACCATGAAAGACAAAAGGAATCAGCGGCAGCGGCTTGCCCAAGCGTAGTGGCACACGGCTTTCCACCAACGTCCATTCGGTTTTGGTTTGGCTGGACTTTGGGCCGGACCAGAAATTACCGATCCAAGAAGACGGGCTTTTCGCCCGGTGGCTGTTCGCAAGGACTTGCCAGATTTCCACGACATAACGAGTGCCACCGTCGGGCAGCACTTCCAACTTTAATACGCGAACCGTTTCAGCCAGCTTCACGGCGAACGGATCATCGGTATCAGGCCGTTCCACAATCTCACGGAGAGCAATCATCGTGACCACATTGCGGCCATTGATGCGTTGCGTCTGCCAGTTGAGGATGTCCTCGGCGGCGTAACGAACCACATACGCCCGTTCATCGTCCTTCCGGCCCATTGGCCCGCCGGCGTTGCCGGCCCAGTCGATCAAAGTGCCACAGCGACCCACGGCGAGGATTTCACCGACGACACCCTTGCAAAAAGTGAAGAGCGACGTGCCCATCAAATCCACATCATCCGTGAACACACGCAGAGCACCACCAACACCAGCATGACGGTCAGGAAGTTTGACTTCGGGATCACGGCGAAAGAGCAGACCAAGAAATCCATCAGCCGTGCGCGACGTGGCATTGAAGAAGCAAGCGCGGGATTTGTAGCCGTCGTATTCGTCATCGGATTGCGAATC
>CAIXPZ010000201.1 GCA_903921455.1 uncultured Verrucomicrobia subdivision 3 bacterium
GAAAAACCGCCGGTTGGCGGTGGAACACCCTCGGAAAGTCGTCGCAGAATTGAAATCGAAAAATGACCGGACAGCAGTTTTATCCAGTTTTTAAAATAGTGAAATCGCGGTCATCAAAAACTAAACGGGACAGCAGTGATTTTCGCGGTATTATGGATTCTGCGGGGCATAACCTAGGCGTTGAATGACGAATAAATAATAAATCACATGCCTTTTCATGTTCACAGCCCATCCGACGGGGCGACGATGATCGAGCTCACCTATACCGGCATGGTGACGCCTGCCGAACTATCCGCATCCATCAAAGATTCGATGGCCCTGATGCAGGCACGAGGCATCACCCGCATCTTCACCGACTGCACGGGTCTAGAAGGCGGTCACTCCGCTTTCCACCTGTTTGATGACATGTTGAAGATTGTTGGCGATATTCAAGCGTTGGGCCTTAAGGAGGCCATCCTGTTGTCGGCCCAACCGGCGGTGGCTGCGAACGTCCGATTTTGGGAAACCGCCGGCCAGAACCGCGGACTCAATATTCGCACGTTTTCCGATCGCACGGCCGCATTGGAATGGCTGCTGGCCTGACCGGGCCGCGCGCGAATCCTCCTGCGGTATGCGCCCGCGCACTGCTCCCCCTAAAAGCCATCCGGCGTTTCCGCAGGTGCAAAAACGCCGGACAGACTTATCCGGATGTTATTGTTTCAAAATTGCCTCGTAGCCGTTGGCCTCAAGCTCCAATGCAAGCTCCTTGCCGCCGGATTTGACGATGCGGCCGTCGGCCATGACATGGACGACGTCGGGGATAATGTGGTTCAACAGCCGCTGATAATGCGTGATGACGAGCTGCGCGGAGTCGGGGCGGCGCAGTTTGTTGACGCCGCTGGAAACGATTTTGAGCGCGTCAATGTCCAGGCCGGAATCCGTCTCGTCGAGGATGGCAAGCTTGGGTTCGAGCACGGCCATCTGGAAAATTTCGGCGCGCTTCTTTTCGCCGCCGGAGAAGCCCTCGTTGACGGAGCGCTTGAGCAGATCCTCGTTGAGGTCGAGCAGTTTGATCTTGTCCTTCACGAGGTTCAGGAATTCGATGGCGTCGTATTCCGGCAGGCCCTTGGACTTGCGGATCTCGTTCAGCGCAGCCTTGAGAAAGTAGGTGCTGTTCACGCCGGGGATTTCCACCGGATACTGGAACGCGAGGAACACGCCTTCGCGGGCGCGCTCTTCGGGGTCGAGTTCGAGCAGGTCTTTGCCGAGGTAAGTCACCGTGCCCTCGGTCACGGTGTAGCCGTCGCGGCCGGCGAGGATCGCGGCGAGCGTGCTCTTGCCGGAACCGTTGAGGCCCATCAGCGCGTGGACTTCGCCGGCGTTGATCGTCAGGCTGAAGCCCTTGAGGATTTGTTTGTTCTCCACGCCCGCGTGGAGGTTTTTGATTTCAAGAATAGGTTGCTTGCTCATTTTCAAAAAGGATTAAACACAAATGGCACGAATTTTCACTAATCAAATTCGTATCAATTCGTGAAAGTAGGTCTAGCCGACGCTGCCTTCGAGGCTCACGCCCAGCAGTTTCTGCGCCTCGACGGCGAACTCCATGGGGAGTTCCTTGAACACTTCCTTGCAGAAGCCGTTCACGATCATGTTCACCGCATCCTGCGTGGACAAGCCGCGCGAGTTGCAATAGAAAATCTGGTCCTCGCCGATCTTCGAGGTCGAGGCCTCGTGCTCGACGCTCGCCGTAGTGTTCTTCACCTCGATGTAAGGGAACGTGTGCGCACCGCACTTGTCGCCGATGAGCATGGAGTCGCATTGCGAAAAATTGCGCGCGTTGGCCGCGCTCTTGCGGATCTCGACCAGGCCGCGATAGCTGTTCTGCCCGCGCCCGGCGGAAATGCCCTTCGAGACGATGGTGCTCTTCGTGTTCTTGCCGATGTGGATCATCTTCGTGCCGGTATCGGCCTGCTGCAGGTTGTTCACGACGGCCACGGAGTAAAATTCGCCCTTCGAGCCATCTCCAAGCAGGATGCAGCTCGGATATTTCCAGGTGATCGCCGAGCCGGTCTCGACCTGCGTCCAGGTGATGCGCGAGTTCTTGCCCTTGCAGAGGCCGCGCTTGGTCACGAAATTGTAGATGCCGCCCACGCCGTTCTCGTCGCCGGGATACCAGTTTTGCACGGTGCTGTATTTGATCTCGGCCGTTTCGAGCGCGACGAGTTCCACCACGGCCGCGTGCAACTGGTTTTCATCGCGCATCGGTGCCGTGCAACCTTCTAGATAGCTGACGCTGGCGCCGTCATCGGCCACAATGAGCGTGCGCTCGAACTGGCCGGACTTGGCGGCATTAATGCGGAAGTAGGTGGAAAGCTCCATCGGACAACGCACGCCTTTCGGAATGTAACAGAACGAACCGTCCGTGAACACGGCGGAATTGAGCGCGGCGTAATAGTTGTCCGTGTAAGGCACAACCGACCCGAGATACTTTTTGACGAGGTCGGGATGTTCATGCACCGCTTCGCTGAACGAGCAAAAAATGATGCCCTTTTTTGCCAACTCTTCGCGATACGTTGTGCCGACGGAGACGGAATCAAAAATCGCGTCCACCGCCACGCCGGCCAGGCGGCCGCGCTCGCGCAGGGGGATGCCCAGCTTCTCGTAGGTTTCCAGGAGTTTGGGATCCACTTCATCCAAACTTTTCGGCGCATTGGCCGGCGGCTTGGGCTGGGAAAAATAGCTGATGTCCTGAAAGTTTATTTTCGGATACTTGACGAACTGCCACGTCGGCTCTTTCATCGTCTGCCAGTAACGAAAGGCCTTGATACGCCAGTCGGTCAGCCACGCCGGCTCGTTTTTCTTGGCGGAGATGTGGCGGATGGTGTCTTCGCTCAAGCCCGGGGGCGTGGATTCCGATTCGACATCGGTGACAAAACCGTATTTGTATTCCTGTTTGACCAGGCTCTCAATGGTGTCGGTCGCGGTGCTCATCGTAAATTATTTCTTCTGGTCGCAATCGGGGCAGGTGCCGTGAATGGCGATATCAAAATGTTCGGCCTTGAACCCCTTCGGCAGCGGCATGGCCTGCGCGGGCAAATCCACGTCGAAAACCGTCCCGCACGCGTCGCAATGAAAGTGGCCGTGTTCGTGCATGTTGGGACAAAAGCGCGTAGCGCCACGATCCACCGTCACCTGCCGGGCGAGGCCGGATTTCACCAGCGCATCGAGGCAGTTGTAAACCGTCGCGTGGGAAATTTCCGGCATCGACTTCTTCGCGCGGATAAAAACCTCTTCGGCGGTCGGATGATCGCGCTTGTGCAGCAATACGTCATAGACCTGCTGGCGCTGCGGCGTGAGGCGCAAGCCGGTCGCGCCCAACTGTTCCGTCAGGTGCTGTTCGTCGTGCTGGTGGCTGCGCGCCTTCATCGGGAAAAATTTAGCGCAGGGAAACCGCAAGTCAAGATTTAGAATAATTCTAAATCAAGCGTTTGCGGCCTACTTTTGAAAAACGTGAACCCGGGCGGGCGGGAAATTCCACCAGACGATTTTGGAGGCGACCAGCCGGAAATCATCCGCCCCGCGGCTGCGATCCTTGATCAGGTGGTAGCTGTATTGCACCCAGCGGCCGCGCGGGTCAAGCACGCCGCGGATTTTTTGGGCCAGTTCATCGGCCTGGGCTTTGGGGAAATTCAATAACGGCAGGCTGGAGATGACCGCCCCAACCGATTTGACCGGGAGCGCCAGTCCCGCAATCAGCGTATCCAGATGCCAAGCATCGCCAACGACGATGTGGGCGCGCGGAAATTTTTTCTGAAGCACCTTGGCGAGGTTGGGGTTTTTTTCGATGGCAATAAGCCGGTCTTCGCGCAAGCCGCGCTTGAACAGCGCATCCGTGACCGCGCCGGTGCCGGGCCCGAGTTCGAGGACAAAACTTTCCGCATCGCGCGGCAGCCAGCGCGCCATCGCCGCCCCCAGCTGCGGGGAACTGGGCGCGACCGAACCGGTGCGCTGCGGATTGGCCACCCATTCACGCAGGAACACTGTCGAGTCGGCCAATGCCGCAATGATTTTTTTTGCCATGCCGATGTTCTGAATTTGACGGGAGTGTAGGTTAACCATTCAATTTTGCACCAAAGAAAATCGTCCGGCTCATGGGGGACTGGGGGAAATTTTCCGCAACTCCACCAACATAGCCGCGCGCCGGGCGTTCCAGTCGAGCCAGCGGCGCTCCCAGGTTTCCCCGACATAATTTGTGCGGGCGGCGGGCCAGATGGCGTTGAGGTTTTTCATCGTCTGTTCCAGTGCGTCTAGCTGATGCCATTTTAATTGCGCTTCAGCGAGGTTTAATTGGTTTTCGGGATACTCCGGCGCGAGCGCGACGGCGCGCTCAAGCCATTCGCGCGCCTTGTGTTTGCTCCCCACACTCAACGGCCAGCCGGGGGCTTGAAAATAGAGTTCGCCGAGCGTGCGCGCGGGACCAGCGTAATTGAAATGAACGTCCAGTTCTGCGGCTAGCTTAAACTCGCGTTCCACTTCGTGAACCAGTTTGTAGGCCGCGATGGATGGAGCCTGGGCCTGCGCGAGTTCCCCGAGGTGAATCGCCAGATAATAATGTCCTGGTCCGGATTTCGGCTCACGCGCCAGCCACTGACGACAGACCTCGATGCCGCGCCGGGCCAAATCCGCAAGTTGCGTGTCGTTGGTCGCAAAATCAGTCATCTCAAAATTGGCGCGGGCCAATTGAAGAGCGGCCGGAGTGGCATTGGTGTCGGCGAGATAATTTTTCAGGGCCAAATTCAAAGTCTGTTGCGCCCGCACGGCGAAAAGGTGATTGGTCCCCGGCTGCCCCGACGCCACAACCACCGCGCCCAGCAAAATGAGGGCGGCGAGCAGGGCTTGAATCGGTGGTTTCGGCGACATGATGTAACCAATTAGAAGTTGCTATCGTGGCGTAGTAAATTATACTCGGCAAGTGAGATTAAACTGGAATTTCCTGTGTTTGCTGATGCTGTCGGCACTGGCGCTCGCCAGCGCTGGCTGTTCCGGTATCAATAGCACCCAGAGCGTCTCCCCGGCCAGTTTTTTCCTGCCGGGACTGCTGAAAAACGACGCTCCGCTCCGGCCTCCGGCGTTGACCCCGGAAACTTCCAACCAAATCGCTTCCGTCCAATAAACTATGCGTTTCCCATTCGCGCTGACGAAGAAAATCGCCAGCCACATCATCAAACATAAAATTCGCAAAACACCAAAATTTGCGATGGTTTTGCAGCTCGAACCGCTGCACACCTGCAACTTGACCTGCACCGGTTGCGGGCGCATCCGCGAGTATTCCACGTCGCTCAAGGACATGGTGCCGCTGGAGCAATGCCTGCAAGCCGCCGTCGAATGCGATGCGCCGATGGTTTCCATCTGCGGCGGTGAGCCGCTGATTTACCCCAAGATCGAGGAACTCATCAGCGGTCTGCTCGAACAGGGCCGCGTGCTTTACATCTGCACGAACGGCATGTTCATGCGCAAAAAAATGCGCGATTACCTCGCGGCGATTTACTCGCCCGCGCTGGAGCCCAAACTCAAGCAGTTGCTCGAGGGCAAACTGATTACAGACAAGGAAGCCGAAGTCATCCGCAAGTCTGACGACGCGGCGAAGAAAAAAACGGTCATTCGACCGACCCAATGGATGTATTGGAACGTCCACGTGGACGGCTTGGAATTCACGCATGACTTGATTGTCGAACGCGAAGGCGTCTTCAAAGAATGTGTCGAGGCCATCAAGATGGCAAAGATTTGCGGCTATCAAGTCGCCACCAACACCACGGTTTATCGCGAAACGGATGTCGCGGAAATCGAGGACATGTTCAAGTATCTCTCGTCGCTCGAAGTGGACGGCCACACAATTTCGCCTGGCTATGATTACGATGCGGCCAAGAAAGACATGGTCTCCCGCCTCGGCCGCGACCCGAAAGAATTTTTCCTCACCCGCGACATGACGCGGCAGAAATTTGCGAAGATTCAGGAATGGGGCAAGGCCTTCACCATTTTCGGCACGCCGGTCTATCAGGAGTTTCTCGCCGGCAAACGCGAGTTGACCTGCACCGCCTGGGCCATCCCGACTTACAACGTCAAGGGCTGGAAAGCGCCGTGCTACCTCATGACCGACGGCCATTACGCCGGCTATCAGGAAATGCTCAGCAAAGTTGCGTGGGAAAAATACGGCGTCGTCAACGGCGTCGCCCGGGATCCGCGCTGCGAACATTGCATGGTGCATTGCGGCTATGACCCCAGCGGCGCGCTCGGCACGAATTACCAGAGCGGTGACAACTGGAAAAATTTCAAATACAACTTCGGCTCCAAACCGAAGCCGTTCCCGTCCTCACCGGACCTGGTCAAACGCGCCTTTAACGGCGCCACCATCGGGAAAGGCCATCTGGCCGAAGCCAAAGCCATCATCAATTCCCCCGCCGCCGGTGCCCGTGGTGCCTTCTCTCACAAAGAGGAAGCGCACGAACACGAGGCGCACGTCGGCAGCCATTGTGGCACCAGCGACACGTCTGAACGCGATGATTTGCTCGCGAAGATCAAAGATGTGAAGAAGACGGTGTAACCGCTTGCTCAAAGATAGATTCCAAGCGCGTCAGCAATGACGCGCTTTTTTATTTATTAATTCTGGCGGCGGCAGACGTTCGTCGCAACGGCACTCACAGCTTACAGCACAAATTCAAACCATCACGGCGCGGGCGCAGGCGCAGGCACCTGCTCCAACCACACACGGATAGTAATAAACAAGTTTGTCGTGGCTGGGAATGGCGCCAGTGCACGTGCCTTCACCGTCTCTGTGACGCCGTCCAGATTGTCCGTGCGCAGGAATTCCTCGACGAAGTTTGTGCCGGTATTCCAGTTGATCAAATCGGTGGAAACAAACACGCCGTATTGCACATCGCGCGGCGGTAGGCGGCGCGAGTAGGTGAGCGTAAGATGCTTCTGGTTGTCATTCGTGCTAGTCTCGAAACCCCACAAGTAAGGCGGATTGGAATCGGGTGAACGGGGATCACGGCTAAAGGCATATTCCGCAAAATTTTTCACTGTGTCATGGTCGAAGTCAGCCGCCGCGCCGCTGATATTCGGAAACGTTAATTCCTCCAGCGTGAATTTCTGGATGCTCCATAATCCATAAGGTGAATCATGAATCGTGACTGCTGCTGGGCTGCCGCTCACGACATAGGCGATATTCGTGAGCACGGTCAGCACCGCCACTTCGTCTCCCTCGATGTGATCATCAAGGGTCGGTATCAGGGGTAGCGTCAAGAAATTCGAGCCGACAGGAAATGTCACGACGTTGGTGATGGCGATAAAATCCACGGCGTTGCTCGCGGTGCCGCTAATGCCGATCGACACGGTCAATGCACTGTTCGTGTCGCCGGTGCGCATGAGAGTAAACTCGCCAGGGTCCGGGCCAAGTTCGTTCGCGTCCGGGTCACTCGCCCAAACGCTGATGTAAATCGGCTCCAGCACGGTGATGATGACATCGTCAAACGTCGTCAGTTCGCCGTCAAATGCAGTAAGCCGAAAGACATAATCGCCAGGCGCATCGAAAACGAACGTCTGCGTCAGGCTTGCCGGATTCGTGATGGTAATATTATTGTTCGTGCCGAGATACGTCCACCAGTTCGTGACCGCCGCCGGCGGATCCGGCAGGCCGTCGTCAGCCACCGCGCCGGTCAGCGTGACGGGAATCCCCATCTGCACGCTCACATCCGGCCCGGCATTCACGATCGGTGCATGGTTTGTCACCGGGCCGTCAGCCACCCCTAGAATCTCATCCGGGCTCAATGCCCTGTCATATACGCGCACATCATCAATACCACCGCGCCATGAAGCCGGACTGTCCCACGCACCTTTGCCCACGATGAATTGCGGACAATTCGTCAGCGTGCCCGCAACGGAGGCAAAGCCAGAATCTGGCTGGTCAAGCTGGCCGTTGAAATACAGCTTCGGCCCGCCACCATTAGTCCAGGTCAATGCGACGTGCTGCCATTCACCCGGTTTAAGTGCGTCACTCACGCTGCTTCGCCGCACCACGCCCTTGGTTGTTGGAACGAGTGCCTCGACCACGTTGGTATAAATGCCGCAGGAGGCAAACGTGCGGGTCGCAAAATTGAGAGTCTGGTTCGTGCCAGTGTCATCCGCCGTAAGAATTCCAAGATTGTCATTGGTCGCGGGTTTCACCCAGAACATCACCGTGAAAGCGCTCAACCCATTAAGCGTGTTTGAACCGGCGGTCTGCTGCACACAGTCGTTTGTGTGCGTGAAATCCAGTGCGCCGGCTAGAGCACCGCTCGTCATCCAGTCTGGCGAACCCAGCAACGAACCGTTGCGACCATTACCGGATGTGTCAGCCGCGTTTGTGCCGCTAACTTCATCCAGCGACCAGTGCAAAATATTCGTCGCGGTCAAAACTTCACTGCTGACAAAAACCAAAATGTCTGCGTGGCCTTGCAACTGGCCGTCATCTGCCGTGAGCCGCAGCCGGTAGATGCCGGCATTGGTGAAAACCACCGTGGTGTTGTTCGTCGTCGGGTCGCCAAAAGCCAGACTGCTTGGTCCGCTGAGATTCGTCCACATGAGCGTAACAGTCGGACTGTCGTCGGTCACCACGGCGTTGAGGACAAGGCCGGCATTCGTGCCACTCAGAAATGCGACATAAGTTTTCGGACTGGTGATGACGACAACAGGCGTGGCATTCGTGCCCGCATCGGCGATGCTCACCACCGCGTTGCTTGGCGATAGAATTGAGTAAGCCGGATCCGGCAACAGCGACGCGGTTACAGTTTCGTCGCCTTCCGCCACGACTTCATTCGTCGGCGTTATCAGGAGGTCGATGGAAGTGATGCCGCAGTTGAAATAAACATTCGTGGCGAACGGCGGATAATCCACGCCAAACGTGGCCGTGCCGCCGACGGCGAGGTGTGCGGTTAGATCATATTTCGGATCGCCCGTGCGAGTGACGCGGAAGACGCCATTCGAGCCGCTGCCTTCCAGCACGTTGGTGACGACGGCGGTGATGGCAAGCATCGGCTCATCGTCATTGATGATGACCGTGCCGCTGTTCGGGGTGCCGGTGGTGTAGGCAGCATCGGTTTGCAGCGTGAGAGTAACCGTTTCCGGACCTTCCTTGATATTGTCGTCCACCGGCAACACGGGCAGTTTCGCCGTCAAACTGCCGCTGGGAATCAAAATGGAGTTAGTGATGGCGACATAGTCCACACCATTGCTCGCGGTGCCGCTGATGGTGAAGAAAACTGTCACCGGCATGTTTGTCGTGCCAAAGCGGGAGAATGTGAATTCGCCCGTGTCCAGGCCAGGCTCCGCGGCAGTGAAGTCGCTCGCATCGATCCATACGCGCTGATCATTGTCCTGGATGGTTACCTTCGCAGCCGCGGGATATGCCGTGATGTAGTTGCTCCCTTCGGTAAGCGAGATGATGACTGTTTCGTCACCTTCGATCAGCGCATCGTCCACCGGCGCGATAGAAACGGTGGCGCTCGATTGCCCAAAGGGAATCGTCACCCCATTTGTGATGGCCGTGTAATCCCCGCCGTTGCTTGCCGTGCCGGTGACGGTGAACAGAACCGTCAGTGCATTCGTCGTGGCCCCGCTGCGGGTGAAAAGAAATTCGCCGTTGCCGCCGCCTTCGTAAGCGAACGGATGGTTGGTCGAAGTCACGGTGACGACCGGCAGATTGTTTGTATCATTGTCGCCGATGATAACGGTAGCGACGTTCGGTGAGCTGATGCTGGCATTCGTCGCGCTGGTAAGCGTCAGCTTCACAGTCTGGGCGAATTCCATCGTATTATCATCACTTGGCACCACGGGTAAATCCACGAAGGTCGCACCGGCCGGAATCGTGGCGGAAGTTCCGAGCGGCGCATAATCCGTCGGCGCGCTCGCGCTGCCGGTGATTTGAAAATTTACCACCTGGCTCGCATTCGTCGGCCCCACGCGCGCGATGCGAAAATTTCCGGGAACCGAACCGGTTTCCAAAGCATTTGTGGACGTGGCCGTCACGCTCACAGAACACGCATCATCATCCAGAATGGTGTAGGTGTGGATTTTGATGCCGTCGAGCGTGGCATTCAAAGGATTGAACAGCGCCACGCGCACCGTCTGCGGCGGTTGCACGCTCGTGTCGTTGACAATGTGCAGCGGCACGAAGCCAACCCAAGAATTTGAAATCGTGAGCGTCCCCTGCGGCAGCGACCAGCGATTGCTGGCGGCCGTGCCACCAATCACGCGATAACCCACCAGCACCGGCACGCTCGAAGTCTGGCTCAATGTCACCGCAATGCCCGGCGATTCACTTTCAGGAAACTGCGACGTCGCAAAACAAAATCCAACCCCGGGAATAGGGCTGGTAGCATCATCCGTGATGGTGACGACCGCGCTGGCGGAAGAATCAACATTATAATTGGCGTTCGTCGGCAGCGTGACAATGACCGTCTCGTCGGGTTCCAAAATCAGATCGTGAAAAGGAATGACATCAAGCGTCACGGAAGTCGAACCATCTGGAATTACCACGGGGTTATCCAACGGCACATAGTCAGAGCCGGATGTCGCCGTGCCGCTGATACCGAGCGGCACCGAAAGGTCGCCGGCGGAACCGGTCCGCGTCACGATGAATTGTCCTGTCGTGGTGCCTTGCTCTGAAACGGGCGTGTTTGCCGCGCTGATGGTAACGGTGGGTTTTTGCCCATCGTGGATAAACACCGTCGCGCTGCCGGGCGTGCCAACATCGTAGTTCACCGAGTTCATCAACGAAACCACCACCGATTCATCACCTTCAAGCACCGCATCAGCGATTGGCGCCACAGTGATGTTCGCCGTGGCCGCGCCTGCCGGAACCGTCAGCGTGCCACTCAAGGCCGCATAGTCCACGCCGTTGCTCGCGGTGCCGCTGACGTTGTAATACACGACGAGCGCCTCAGTCAGGTCGCCATCGCGTTTCACGGTGACACTGCCCGCCATGGCAGGCTCCGTTGCATCGCCGGTCGACGAAATGGTAACCGTCATGAAATCATCATCGAGGATCGTCATGGTTGCAGCGGACCGGCTGCCCACGGTATATGCCGCGTTCGCCGAGATGGTCGCGATGACCGTTTCGTCCGGCTCCAAAACTTTGTCATCAAGCACCGTCAGTGGAACAGTCGTGCCGCTCTGCCCGTCGGGAATCAGCGCCACGCCCGGCAATGCGACGTAATCCGCACCCGCCGTCGCCGTGCCACTCACAGAATAATTTACATACAAATCGCCAGTAGTGCTGCCGTTGCGCGTGAAAACCAGTTGACCTTGATCCATGCCACCCTCGGAGATTACCGGTGTGGTGGTTGTGACCGTCACGACCGGCTTCACCGGCGAGTCGTCGTCAATAATCGTGACCACCGCCTCAGCCAGCGGCGCAAGCGCGTAAGCCGGGTTGTTCATGTTGCCGTCGTCGAGCAGCGTGACCGTCACGGTCTCCGGTCCTTCGACCACCGAGTCGTTGATGACATTCAGCGTGAACGTGACGCTGTTTGTGCCGGCGGGCATTATAATAGGGTTCGTGGAACTCAGCTCCGGCGTCAACGTATAATCAACGCCGAGTTTGGCCGTGCCGGCGAGAGCTATTTTCACCGCTAAATCATTTTCCAGGCTGCCGTGGCGCTCGACTGTGAATGTGTGATCTGAACCGTCAGCTTCGGCAACGGCGTTGGTGTCCTCAAAAACATCCACCTTGGGCAGCGCCGACGCGACGAAATCCAGACCGGTCAGCTCGTTAGTCGGCTGGATGGGATTCACCCAGTTCGCGCTGGCAAACGTGTAACCAAATTGAAACGCCCGGAGATCAAAATTAGTTGCGCCACTCACATTCGCCAAAACGTAGCGGCCATCGCTATCCGTCCAGCCGCCGATGAATTTTGACGCAGAAATCTGACCGTTACCCACGAGCACACCTTCGAGCGGCACGCCATTCGTATCCATCACGCGGCCGCTCAAGCGGAAACCGCTGGTGATCCCGCTGTTGACGACCACGTTCACGCTGGCCACGCCGCCTTTCATGTCACTCACCGCGCAACGGACAACATGGTCGCCGGGAGAATTAAATAGTTTAGAAGCCCACGGAAGGTTGTTCGTCGAGAAAGTCAAGTCATCGAACGTCCACGCATAGGCCAGCGTGTCGCCGTCGGGGTCAGTCGCCGTCGCGTGAAAATGCACGAGAGTTCCGGGCGCGACATTGGTTTGATCTACTTCCACCGTCAGCACTGGCAGTTGGTTGCCGGGGAATGCCCCGAAGTTGACCTGATAATCAATCCACGGATCCGCGCCGCTAGTGCCGCGTTGCAGGGGCGTGATGTGAACGCCCGCCGCGTTGTCACTGAACGTGCGACCGATCACCACCGCCGCGTCGCTGCGGCTCGCGCTGTCACCCGCATCGGGCGAGCCCGGCGTGGTATCAATCAACTGCGCGCCGCCATTGCTCTCATCCCACGGCGTCCAATAAAGCAGCAAACCATTTTGAAGCCATGGGCTGGCGGCAAACTTCTGGCGGAACTCCAGCCAGTAATAACGCTGCGAATCTTTTCGCAATGTCGCCGCATAGACCCGGCCCGTGATGCGCTGCGATTCCGGAACATCAAAGGGATAAACCCGATACACGCCGTTGCTGTTGATGCTCTGGATGGCGTCTGCCTTCAGCCAGTCGAGAATATTTTTATGAATGGCGTTAAAGTGCGCAACCCCGCCCGATCCCATCGTGTCATAAATATTTCCGTATTCGAGATTCGTGCCTGGCCCTATCATGCTGTAGTTTGTCTGCGTGTTCCAAAAGTTGGCGTGGCTCAATCCATAATTATGCCCCAACTCATGCGCGGTCACACCCACTCCCATACTTTGCAGCCAGACGCCCTTGCCGCCAACATACGCCAGCCCGCCAAAATTATAATCTGGCACCGTGGTAAGCGCGACGATGTCACGGTCATAATTCGCCGTGTCAAAGCCGATTTTCTTCACCCATGTCCGCGCATCGGCGAGTAATAAACCTGGATCCGCCGAGTAATATGCCTTCGTCTGCGGCATCGTGATGAGCGGCGTCACCGTCGTCGTCAGCGAAGTCAGGTCGTAGGAATTGTCCGTGTAATAATTGTTCACGCCGGCCATCGCCGCGTAGGCATCGGTCTCGGATATCGGCTCGGTCAGGTCGTCGGGAAAATTCACGCGCATGTAGAGGACGGATTTGTTTCCGTGCGTCCACTTGTCATCCGTGGCCGTGGGCGTGCCGATGATGCCGCTGTCCCCGGACGCTGCAATCCGGCCGCCCTCCGATGCCGCCCACTGCAAATTCACCAGATCGTAATGATCCGTCCCGCAAAAACAGGTCACACCGCCGCCGGTTTCAGCATAAACCGGCTGGTGACGCGAAATCGCCTTCTGGCCAGACACGGAACAGAGCGCATCCGTTTTCACCGCGTTTTTGTCCAGCGCCGCCGCCTCAGCCACCGTCAACGCCCGCAACGAATCGGGCGAAACCGCCATTTTTCCATCCAACGCAACGCCATGCAGCGGGATGCTCGTCCGGGAAATCTGCCCATTTCGTCGGCCATAGACAAACGCTTGAAACTTTCTGCCGCCAAGCCGCACCTCGCGAAACGTCGTCGTGCTGCCGCTGGAAAAATCCGTTGCCATCAGGACATTAAAATCACCGCGTCCATCTATCTGTTCCTCAAAAAACCTGGTTATCTGCACCGGCAATCTCTGGCGCAGTTCAAACGGCATGGACATTTCAATCGCCGCCTTTGGATCGTTCTGGATCAAGTCCAGCATGGCCTCGCGCCGTTTCCACGCCAGTCGTTCACCCTCGACCAGCGTCACCGTTCCGTTGGTGAATTTTTCCGTCCACTGCATAAAGCCTGCAAACGCATCGGGAGTTTTTTCCACAGCCTTGGAAATTTGCGTGTCGGCGGCCGGTCGGGAAACAGCCGGCAAGGCCGGAATCATAGCTGCCCATGGCGCAGCTGCCGGCGTGGCGTTTTTGCGATCTGCCTCTGGCCCGGCTCGTCGGAGGCCTAAATAAAACAGTCCACCCAGTGCGACCGCACCGATGACTACCGCCAGAAAACATTTTTGTTTCATGCAATTCTTCAGGCTTGCCTCCGCGAGTGAGAATGAACCGAGCCTAACCCCGACTGGCACCAATTACAACCCTTTGCTGCGCGGGTTTCATTGCATGTCCATACCCGGACTTGCCCGCCGGCGAGAGCAAGTTTCGCAGGTATCGCAGTCAGCCAATCTGGCCTGGCGGAAATGACTTTTGACCGCGCACCTGTTGCGCTAGCTTTCCCGCGTGCCAAATCAAAAGCCGCGCATCCTCATCGTAGACGACGACCCCGGCCAGCGGAGTCTGCTGGATTCCTTCCTGCGCGGTCAGGGCTTTGCCACCGTCCTCGCTGATTCCGGCGAACGCGCCTTGGAACTGCTGCCCGGCGGGAATTTTGCCATGATGATTTCCGACGTCCGGATGCCGGGACTTTCCGGTCTGGAAACCTTGCAACACGCCCGGAAAACCTTCCCGGAGCTGCCCGTCCTGCTCGTCACCGCCTACGCCGACATCCGGGATGCCGTAATCGCCATGCGTGACGGCGCGCTGAATTATCTCGCCAAGCCGATCGATTTGGACGAGTTGCTCGCCACCGTGCGCCAAGCCATCGGCCTTGCGCAATCCGCGCCGCTGCGACTGGGCGCGGAGAAAAAACTCCCGCCCAATATCATCGCGCACAGCCCGCTGACAACGGCACTGTTCCAAGACATCGCGCTCATTGCGCCGTCGGAGACGCGTGTGCTGATCACCGGCGAAAGCGGCACCGGCAAGGAAGTCGTCGCCGACATGATTCACGCGTGGAGCGCGCGCGCGAACGGCCCGCTCATCAAGATCAATTGCGCTGCCATTCCCGAAACGCTGCTGGAAAGCGAATTGTTCGGCCACGAAAAAGGTTCGTTCACCGGCGCGAGCGCGATGCGCATCGGACGCTTTGAAGAAGCCGACGGCGGGACTATCTTTCTTGATGAGATCACCGAAATGTCGCCGGGTTTGCAGGCGAAACTGCTCCGCGTGACGCAGGACGGCAAGTTCCAGCGCATCGGCTCCAACCGCGAAATCCGCACCAACGCGCGCATTCTCGCCGCGAGCAACCGCGATCTCGAAGCCGAGGTGAAGGCGGGGCGATTCCGCGAGGACTTATTTTACCGACTGAACGTCGTGGAGTTGAACCTGCCACCGCTGCGGGAGCGGCGCGAAGACATTTTACCCCTGGCAAATCTGTTTGTCGGCGAATTCGCCCGCAACCGTGCGCGGCTCGCGGAAGCGACGGTGAACTGCCTGCAACATTACCCGTGGCCGGGCAATGTGCGCGAATTGCGCAACGCCATCGAACGCGCCGTGCTGCTCTCCCAAAGCGAATTGATTTTACCCGAACATCTGCCAGCCAAGCTGCGTGAGGTCGCAAAGTCTGCCACCCCATTGCCCGCAGTGGACGCGCAAACGATGGATGAAATCGAGCGCCACGCGATTCTCGCCGCGCTCAAACAGCACAAGTCCAACCGCACGGAAACCGCGAAGGCTCTGGGCATCAGCCGCCGCGCACTGCTCTACAAATTGCAGCGGCTGCGCCAGCAGGGTTTTGAGTTTGAGTGATTTTCAGATTGGGTGGAACAATCCTACACGGCTCGTCGTTATGGTAAAGTTGCGGATTCATACCAACACCCAAAGGCACAACCACACAACCGGCGGAAATCAATTCAGGAAAAACTTTAGCAGTGCGGACAGTTATTGGCGTTAGTTTTCGCTCAGACAAATTCCAGTCAAATAAATAAAAATCGCGATCATCGTTATTGATCCCAACTTTGATTGCCAGGTGCGGCGCATGTGGATAGACAACATCACACCAAGTGCAATGATGCCAATACTGCTCGACATAGGCGTTGTCTGATCGGTTTTTAATAAGATCAACAACTCGTTCTCCGTCTGGAATTTTTGTTTGCTTGGCAACCCACACTGTCAAAGTAAATGGATACTCATATTCGAACGCATAACCAAAACATACTACTCCTGCAAAAATGAAAACAAACCCGCACGCTAGAAGAATGGCGAGCGCTCTTCGTCCAATTTTCTTTTCAAGTTTCACTAACCAACCTTATTCCTCGTTGAATAAACTGTCCACGAGTTTTAGCTTTTCAGCAGCGCAGCCAAATCCAGTTGCCTGGTGAACATTGTGAGTTCGCCATTCGGCGTGCGTGGCCATTCTGCTTCCGGTCGGTCGCGATATAGTTCCACGCCATTGCCATCCGGGTCGCGCAGATAAATCGCTTCGCTCACGCCGTGGTCGGCGGCCCCGTCGAGTTCCACGCCCGCAGCGAGCACGCGGCGCACCGCGTCCGCAAGCTGGGCGCGGTCGGGATACAAAATGGCGACGTGATAAAGCCCGGTGCTATGCGGCGGCGGCGGCGAACCGCCCGCGCTTTCCCAGGTGTTCAAGCCAAGGTGATGATGGTAGCCGCCCGCCGAGATAAATGCCGCCTGGGTGCCGAATTTTTGCTGCAATTCAAACCCTAGGACGCCGCAGTAAAATTTCAGCGCGCGTTCGAGGTCGGCCACCTTCAGATGGACGTGGCCAATGCGGACACCGGGATCAATCGGCTGGGAAACCAAATTTTCTTTCATGGTGGAAGGCTAGCGCAAGTTCCACCAGAAGGCGAATCAACGCAGGCCGAAGCGCCGGCGGAAGCCGCCCGACCGAGGCGCCGTGCTGGGAAAATGGCGTTCGTTGCCGCCCTCGCGATTGCCGCTGGCCGGCTCGGACGGGGGACGCTGCCCCCCCCCGAACTGGGGACGACCACCTTGCGGGCGGGAACCAAATTGCGGACGGCCGCTTTGCGGCGGGCGCGGCGCGGATGACGGGCGTGAAGAATTTTGCTGGCCGCGCTGGTCATTGCGCGGCGGACGCTGGCCACGCGGTTGTTGATGGCGCGGATGCCGGCGGTCCTCGTCGGCAGGATTGTAGGGCGGTGCGGCGGAGGTGTAATTGAATCCTTCCGCCTTCTTCCGCACGAGTCCGCGACCGATGAAGCGTTCCAGCGCGCGAAGTTCGCCGTGGTCTTCGTTGGTCACAAAACTGATGGCGTCACCAATTTGATTCGCGCGACCGGTGCGGCCGATGCGGTGGACGTAATCCTCGACGTGCATCGGGAAATCGTAGTTCACGACGTGCGAAATTCCGTCCACATCAATGCCGCGCGCGGCAATGTCCGTGGCAACCAGCACGCGCACGGCACCGGACTTGAAATCATTCAGCGCGCGCAAGCGCTGGCTCTGCGAGCGGTTGGAATGGAGCGTGGCGGTCTTGATGCCCGCCTGTTCCAACTGGCGGGCGAGCCGGTCGGCGGCGTGCTTCATCCGCGAAAAAACCAGCACCATGTCCATGGTGGGTTCTTTCATTAAATGAACCAGCAAAGCGGTCTTTAGATGCTTCGGCACTTCATAGACGAGTTGCGTGACGGTTTCGGCCGGATTGGCGCGGCGGCCGATCTGAACAATTTTCGGCGCGTGTTGAAATTCGTGCGTCAACGCTTCGATCTCTTTCGAGAGCGTGGCGGAGAACATCAGCGTCTGCCGCTGCTTCGGCAACTGGCGGACAATCTGCCGGATGGACGGGAGAAAACCCATGTCCAACATGCGGTCCGCTTCGTCGAGGACGAGAAATTGGAGGCCGGAGAAATCGCCGTTGCGACGGCCGAGCAAATCAAGCAAGCGCCCGGGGCACGCGACAACAATGTCGGTGTTAGAGCGGAGCGCGCGGATTTGCGGCTGTTCGCCCACGCCGCCGAACACGGTGGCGATGGTAAGCGGCAGGTGTTTGGCATAGGCGCGGATATTCTCCTCGATCTGCACGACGAGTTCGCGCGTCGGCGCCAGAATGAGCACCCGCGTGCGGCGGTTCGGCCCGGCGGCGGCCTGCGCGGCGGCGAGCTTTGTGAGCATGGGCAGCGTGAACGCCGCCGTCTTGCCGGTGCCCGTCTGCGCGATACCGATGAGGTCGTGACCGGCGATGATCGGCGGGATGGCGGCGGTCTGGATGGGCGTGGGCTCGGTGTAACCGGCTTCTTGGACGGCCTGCAGAATTTTGGGCGCGAGGCCGAGGACTTGAAATGACATAACGGAAAAAGTGTAGGGATGGTGCGCAGTTTGCGCACGCTCGAATGTGGGACGAAACAGACGGAGAGGCGCGGAGAAAAATTACTTCAGCCGCCAGGTGATGCGCGCCTTGTTCAGGTCGTAGGGCGACATCTCCATTTTGACGCGGTCGCCGACGGTCAGACGCACCCAGCGTTTGCGCATTTTGCCGCAGATGGTGGCAAGCACCACGTGCTTGTTTTCCAATTCGACGCGGAACATGGTGCCGGGGAGGACGGTTTGAACCCGGCCTTCGACTTCGATGTGTTCTTCTTTAGTTGGCGCTCTCATGCAGACGGACCGATGAAAATAAAAAAGGCGGGGTTCGGTTCACCCGAACCCCGCCGTGGTAAATCCTAAAAAGGATTAATAACGTTCGCGACGACCAGCGCCGCCGCCACCGCCGAATTCGCGACGGCCACCACCACCGCCGCCGGGAGCGCGCTCTTCACGCGGACGGGCGACGTTGACGGTGAGGGCGCGGCCATCCAACTGCGCGCCGTTCAAGGCCGCGATGGCTTTCTGCGCTTCTTCCGCCGTGCTCATGGTCACGAAACCGAAACCGCGGGGGCGGTTGGTCATGCGATCCATCATCAGGTTGGTTTCCGTGACCGTGCCGTGGGCCGCAAAAGCGTCCTGGAGGTCGTTTTCGGTGGTATTGAAGGAAAGATTTCCTACGAATAGTTTATTGCTCATGTGATGTATTTTACTGTCCGACTAACACTGCACTCACCAGACTGTTTCCGATTATCGGATTTCAAATCATCACTGAAACAAAGTTCACTTGAAGATTTACCATGCCGTGGGACTGACAAGCTATCTAACAGGTGAGCCGAGCATGGACTCTTTCCGGCGAAGCACAAGCATTATATTCACAAATAAATTGCGGCCATTTCACGGGCGCGCGGCGAAAATGATTTGATTTCGGTCATTTACAATGGCGCCGACTCGTCACATGATGCGGCTGGCTGCGGAGAAACTAATCATTCCGCACACAGAAAACCAAAACTCAATACAATACTACTATGGCTAAAAAAGCTGTTAAATCCAAAGCAAGCAAACCCGCTCCGAAAAAAGCCGCTGCCAAAAAAGCGACTAAAAAGAAGTAACGCAGCTCGTTATTGTCTCTCCTGCACAAAAACAGGAGAGACAAACTTCTGCCATCATCTCATCCTGCCGCGCCCGGCGCCACGCGGGATTTATCTGCAATCCTGCCGCCATGAAACTTTCCCAAGCCCAGGTCTGGAAAAAGGACGGCCAGTTCATTCGCATCGTCCGCCTTGAACGTCTGGAAGTGGAATATAAATCCCATCCCAGCCTCGCCAGCAAGGCCGGCACGAAAGTTGTCACCAGCAAAAAAGATTTCTGCCGCCTGCTCAAAGGCGCGCAACTCCTGTCCTCCGGCAAAAAAACTCCGGCCATCAGTGAGGCCGATGTGGACGCCGTCGCCCAGTAATCCCGTCAATTGGACCGGTCGCTCCCCAACCACTACGCCACGCTCGGCCTTGACCGCCGCTGCAAGCTGGCGCAAATCCGGGCCGCCTACCGCGTGCTGGCCAAACAGCACCATCCCGACTTAAATCCAGATTCATCCGCCGCCGTTACCCGCACCCAGGAACTGAATGCCGCTTACGAAACCTTGAGCGACCCCGGGCGCCGCGCCGCCTACGACCGCGAACTAGACGCACCCAAAAGAACTTCCCCGCCGGCGCGCCCGTCAAAAACCCAGCGGAACCTTTCGCAGGACGTATTTCTGCGACCCGAAGATTTTCTGCGCGGCACCCGGCGCGAAGTCCGCGTCAACGATCCCGCCAACCCCAACGGCGCGGAGATTTACGAACTCATCATCCCGTCGGAAACCGCACCGGGAACGCGCTTCAAGATTCCGCGCAGCGAACCGTTCGCCGGCGGTTGTGTGCAACTGCGCGTGAAGGCGCAGCCCGATTTCCGCTTCAAAGTGCGCGGCTCGGATTTGCGCTGTGATCTGAAAATCAAAGCCGAACGAGCCGTGCAAGGCGGCACGGAAATGATCCGCGGACTCACCGGCGGCATGGTGCGCGTCCCGATTCCGCGCGGCGTGGGCCGCAACGAAATCATCCGCGTCGCGCACGAAGGCCTGCCTAAATCGCGGGGCGGGCGCGGGGATTTGCTGGTGCGCGTCACCTACCGCGTCGAAATTCGCATCCGCCGTTCCGGCAAATAAATCCCCGTCTGCCTTTACAATCGCCAGGGCGGCCACCACGATAGCCTTCCCTCCGGAGAAAATTCCATGCCGCAGGCGAGTCAACCGCAGAACCAGAATAAAAGTTATGGGCGACAAATCCCCGAAAGCCACACAGAAGAAATCCGGCCAGAAAAACGCCAAGACCAGCAGCGCCAACGCCAAGAAGAGCGCCGCGGTGGCCAGCAAGCAGGCCGCCGGCAAAAAGAAGTAACCACCCGTTACTGCCTGCCTCTCCTGATACAAGTCAGGAGAGGCAGTTTTGTTCTCAGGCGGCGCCGCATGGTTGCGATGATGATCGGGCTCCACTAAAATTGCCGCATGGAAAAGAACCGGCTTGAGGCGTTCAGCGACGGCGTCATCGCCATCATCATCACCATCATGGTGCTGGAACTGCGACCGCCGGACGGCGTCGAACTCGACAAGCTGAAAGAGCTGCTCCCGGTTTTCTTGAGTTACGTTTTAAGTTTCATCTACGTCGGCATCTATTGGAACAATCATCACCACATGTTCCAATCCACCAAGAAAGTCACCGGCGTCATTTTGTGGGCGAACCTCCACCTACTCTTCTGGCTCTCGCTATTTCCGTTTGCCACCGCCTGGGTGGGGAAGCACCACCTCGCCGCGACGCCGACGGCGGTTTACGGCCTGGTGCTGCTGATGGCGGCGGTCGCCTATTATATGTTGCAACACGCCATCATCGCCCAGCAGGGCCAGCATTCACTGCTCGCGAAGGCGATCGGCAGCGACTACAAGGGCAAGCTCTCGCCGGTGTTTTATTTCGCTGCCATTCCGCTGGCGTTTGTGAACCCGCATATTTCGCAGGCGCTGTTCGTCTGCGTTGCCATTCTCTGGCTCGTGCCGGACAGCCGCATCGAACGAACGCTGCAGGAACGCGAGCGGGAATAACCTCCCGCCGCCGCCGGCTCACTTCCCGGTTTCGCCCGGATGCTCCTGAAAGAATTTCACCATGAGCGCCGGGGCGGATGACGGCACGATGTGTCCGCCCGGATGGATGAACGTCACCACCGGCGTGCCGTGGGTGGACGGATACATCGTGCATTGCTTGGCCCACGGTTCGCCGGCCGCCGCGCAGCCATTGATTCGCCGCACGGTGGCCATCGTCAGTTGCTGCCAGGCAAATTTCACCAGCGGGTCATGCTCGCCGGCGATGTGCATCACCGGTTTGGGCGTTAATTGGGCCGCGTATTTTGCGACCGCCGCGCAGGGCGCTACGGCGGCAAAGACGTCGCCGCGCGCGAGCCACAAGAGATACGTGAAACCGCCGCCGTTGGAATGGCCGGTCGCGTAGATACGCTTTGCGTCCACCCGGTTCTCCTGCTTGAGCCGGGCAAGCACGGCGTCGAAGAATTTCAGGTCGCGGTCGCCATGATCACCCGCCCTGGCCTGCCAGCCGGGCAGTTTTCCCTGCGGATCGGTGAGCTGTCCGCCCGTCGACAGCCCTTGCATATATACCACGATCGCCTCCGGCCAGTGTCGTTCGATGCCAAAACTGCGCGCCACCTGTCGCGCGTTGCCGCCGTGACCGTGAAACACAAACACCACCGGCGCGCCGTTGGTCCCGGTGGACGCAGGCAGATAAACCAGCGCAGAGCGCGGCACGCCGTCCACGGTGAAATCCAGCGGCCGCAATCCTTCACCCCTTGCGCCGCGCGCAAACAGACTCACGAACAGCAGCAACGCCAGCCAGCGCGATGGTCTTTTCATATTGCTTGAGACGCATCCAGGTGGAAAATGTTACCGCCAATCCACCGCCGCTTGTGGCCAAAGCGGTAACCTTGAAAATTTGGTCTCGTCTGCCCCAGCGACAACCGGCATTCTGATTTCATGCACTCACGACTTATCCTTCCCGTCATTGCACTGTTCATCCTGCTGACCGCCCTGGCGGCCGGCGCCGCGGCGGCGGACGCGAACAAGCCACAGTATTACGAGCTGCGCGCCTACACCACGGCGTCCGCCGCGCAACAGCAGCGCATCAATGACTATTGGCAACGCGCCGCCGTTCCCGCCTACAACCGCCAAGGCATCAAACCCATTGGCGTCTTCACCGAATCGGCGGATTCCGCCACCAACAAGATTTACGTCCTCATCCCCTGCGACTCCGCGGACAGCTTCGCCGCCATTCCGGCGAAGCTCGCCGCCGATGCGGATTACCAGCGGGCCGCCGCTGAATTTTTATCCGCGCCGAAAACCAATGCCGCCTACGAGCGCATCGAAAGTTCGCTGCTCGTGGCGTTCGACGGCATGAAGCATTTGTGCGAGCCGCCGGCGGACCAGAAACCCAGCGTCTTTGAACTGCGCACTTACAAGAGTCCCAGCGAAGCCAAGGGCCTGAACAAAATCAAAATGTTCGAGAGCGGTGAAATCACCACGATGAAAGCGGTCGGCCTGGCGCCGATTTTTTACGGCCGCACGCTGGTCGGCTCCACCCTGCCGAGCCTGACTTACCTGACGTGCGGCGTGAATCTGGACGAGCACAAGCAGCACTGGTCCGCGTTCGGAGCCGCGCCCGTGTGGAAACAGTTGCAGGCCGACCCGCAATACAAGGATAACATGAACGGCATCATCAAGGTCATGCTCAAGCGCACCTCCGCTTCGCAGCTCTGACTCAGACCGGCTCGAGGGGCGCGGCCGGAGCCGCGGGATTTCCGGCGGCGGAATGGGCGGAGGCCAGCTTCAGCCGGCGCTTCTCTTCCTTCTTGGCTTTCTTGTCCATTTCCTTGCGGCGCTTCTCAAACTGGTAATTGGGTTTTTGCATCGTTAGCAGGTTGGCAGCTGGCGACCCGCGACGCGAGTTTTTCCCGACCCCAAGTGCGCGATTGATTCGCGTCGGCGAAACCGGCTATGCTCCTTCTTTATGAGCAAACCTGCCTGCCCGATGTGCGAGATGACCGAAGTCCTGGAATTCCCCGACAAATGGGAATGCGTCACCTGCGGCCACGAATGGCCGCGCGAAGCCGCGCCCGAAGCCGCCGATGGTCCGCGCGTCGTGAAGGACGCCCACGGCAACGTCCTCGCCGACGGCGACTGCGTCATCCTCATCAAGGATTTGAAACTCGGCGGCTCGTCCGTGCTCAAGGGCGGCTCGAAGTCCAAGCCCATCCGCCTGGTGGATGGCGACCATGAAATCTCCTGCAAGGTGGACAACATCGCCGTCGGCCTGAAAGCGTGCTTCGTCAAGAAGGCTTAACGCCGCGCGGGCATCGCCGGGAAGGCATCCCCGCCCTTCACAGCGTCCCCGCTTCGAGCGGTTCGAGGTAAATGAACTCCGGAGCCTGGACGCCGGCCTCCTGACGGATTTTCACCAGCCGCGGTGATTCAAAGAATGCCCGCGCGTCCGCGATCGAAGTCCAGGCCGAGAAGTGGACGATCTTGTTGGCGTTCGTTTCGTCTCGCAAAACCTGATACGAGCGCTCGCCCGCCTCCTTGCGGATGCCGGCGGCGGCATCGAACACTTTCTTCCACGCCGGATAATCGGCGACTTCATGGATGATGAGCACATGTTGCATCCATTGATTTTGCGAAGCGAAAGGAGCGGCGTCACGCCAGAACGCGTCCACTTACGCAGACAACGCCCTGCCATCGGCTCCGGGAGCAACCGCTACGGGGCCCCGGGCCGATGCGGTCGCGCCAGTCGGGAACCGCAGGCCCGCAAATAACCGGGGTTTTACATTGCTATGCGGCCGCCGTGCACGGAAGCTCCAACATGCGCAATAGCCTCCAACAACACGGATTCCGGGAAATCAACAAACAACTCCGCTTCCGGATGATCGCCAGCGGTCTGGATTCCATCAAAATCCTGGTCACCCGCCAGTCGGGAAAATTCAAATTCAACTTCTCCGGTTCGCCCGAACAGGTCGTGAAAGCGGAAGCGATTCTGGCGGCTTGGGGCTGATCCGGTTCCGCCATTGCCCGCCTAATCCTTCGGCGGCCAGGGGACGCCGGCGAGTTCCTTGGGCAGTTGCGTCGGGTCGGTCGGATAGATGAGCGAGAGATCCATCTTGGATTTGGATCCTTGCAGAAATTCCAGTTCCTCCGGCGCGCCCAGGATGAGCCAGAGCACTTCCGCGTCCGTGTCGTTGAACACCTGGCGCAACTGCTCCGGCCCGACCAGCACACCGCCGTATTTGGGCACCGTCAGCGTCTTCCCGCCCACGCGCAGCCGGCCCGTGCCTTCCAGCACAAAATAAAACTCCTCCGCGCGGATGTGCTTGTGCAGCGTGTTCGCGCTCTGCGGCGGCAATCGCCAGAGCCGGGCGCCGAGATTCTCGCTCCCCGTGCGCTCCAGATAATCCGCGTTCGGGATCCTCATGAGATTGGACGGACGCCAGTGGAGATCGTCCGGCGTGATGAGGGTGTAGCCTTGAATCGGTTTCATGGCATTACCCATAGCCCACCGAGGCCTGGCCGGCAACTCCGCCGACATTCCCCGACCGCCGCAGTTTTGATTTAAATCCGCAGATAGCGAAGCTGCATTGCCCCTCATTTGAATAATTGTTTTTCTTTTTCCATCCGGCTCTGCATCCTTGGGCCCGTGATGCATTCACGTCCAAGATGACGCATACGCCGGGCATCGTCGAGAATCCGCGGCATATTCATCCCTGGGTGTTCATGGTGCTGATCATCCCCTTCGGCGTGTCCGCCGGATATGTTTCCGTCACGCTCGCTTATCAGCTCAAACAGGCTGGCGCTTCCGTGGCCCAGATCGCGGCCCTCGTCGCGCTCGGCGTGCTGCCGCAGACCTGGAAATTTCTCTGGGCGCCCATCGTGGACATCACGTTCACGCAAAAACGCTGGTGCGTGATCGCCGGAATTCTCTGCGCCATCGGGATCGGGGCCACCGGCTGGCTTCCGGCCACCAAAGCCGGCCTCGCGGCGTTGTCCACGCTCGTGTTTGTGACCAGTTTGGCCAGCACCATCCTCGCCATGGCCGTGGAAAGCCTGCTCGCCTACAGCACGCCGGAGGATCTGAAAGGCCACGCGTCCGGCTGGTATCAGGCCGGCAATCTCGGCGGTGGCGGCATCGGCGGCGGACTTGGCTTGTTCATGGTCGAACGCCTGCCCGCACCGTGGATGGCCAGTGCGATCGTGGGCGCGCTCTGCCTCGCCTGTTGCGCGGCACTGGTGCTCGTGCCCACGCCTGCACGAACGTTGCAAGGTCACGGCATGATCAAAGGCCTGAAGGACACGCTAAACGATCTCTGGCAATTGATCCGCAACCGTTCCGGCATCCTCGCTTTCATCCTGTGCTTCCTGCCCATCGGCACCGGTGCGGCGCTATTCTCCTCCATCGCCGTCGAATGGCAGGCGTCATCCGATACCGTCGCGCTCATCAGCGGCGTGCTCGGCGGTGTCATCTCCGCGGTGGGCTGTATCGTGGGCGGCCGGCTATGCGACCGGATGGACCGCAAAAAAGCCTACGTCATATTCGGTGTCCTGCAGGCCGCGTCCGGCGTGGCCATGGCCGTGCTGCCGCGCACCCCCGGCATGTTCATCCTCTGGGCGTTGATTTACACCTTCACCAGCGGATTGACCTATGCGGCCTTCTCGGCCTTCGTGCTGGAAGTCATCGGCAAAGGCGCAGCGGCCACCAAATACAACGCGCTCGCTTCCCTGTCCAACCTGCCCATCTATTACATGACCAACATCGATGGCTGGGCGCACGACCGCTGGAATTCCGCCGGCATGTTTTTCGTGGAGTCCGGACTGGCCGTGGCGAGCGCGGTATTTTTTATCGCTTTGGTGAGAATCCTTCTCGGCCGGCGGGTGCCGCGCACGACGTGATTCAATCTCCAGAACATTTCAGACCTTGAGCGAACCTCGAAAGCCCCGGCCGCTGTAGTAAGATTCCGCGCCGTTGTGACCGATGAAGACGCGGTTGTAGCGGCGATCCCCGTAGATCGCGCCGCCCAGTTGGCGGATGTCCGCAGGCGTCTGCAGCCAGCTCGACGACTTCGTGTCGAACTCGCCGAGTTTTTGCAGCGCGAGATATTCCTCCTCCGTCAAAACCTCCACGCCCATGGCCGCGGCCAGATCCATGACGCAGTTTTTGGGTTTGTGTTCCTTCCGCGAATCCAGCGCCGCGCGGTCGTAGCAAAAACTGACGCGGCCCTTGGGACTCTGCGCGGAACAATCAAAGAAAACGAATTCGCCCGACTTTTTATCCTGCCCGACCACATCCGGTTCGCCGCCGGTGCGCTCCATTTCCGCGAGCGACCACAGCTGGTCCGGCCTGGCCTCCAACCTGGCCTGCACCTTGGCCCAATCCAGACCTTTATGGCGGGCCAGGTTCTTTTCAAAGCGGGCTTTCAACGTGCCGAGCAGTTCTTCGCGTTGTTTGGCTGAAAGGTCTTTTTTCATGAGCTTTGCCTAGGTCGTAAATGGATGGCTTTGATTGCTGACGAGCTGCCGCGGCGAGGGCTGCCTACTCCACTCCGCCGGCCCCGGGATACCACGGCGGCAGCACGGTGACCGGTTCGTCAAACACCTTCAGCATCTCCGCCGGCACGTGCCGCTTGTTCACGATCACCATGTAGACGTGTTCGTCAAACCAGTCGTTGTAGAGCGTCCAGGTGCCCTTGTCGCCCTTGTCCGAGCCCCAGCTGTTTTCCACCAGCCATTTCGCGGGCCGGTTGTCCACGACATCGACGCCCATGAACACCATGGCGTGATTCGCCCCGCCATCGTGATAGCGGATGCGTTGGGCGCGGTCCAGATGGAGGTTGAGGTTGAAGAGCGGGCCATAGTTGTAGAGGTTGGCCGCCATGATGCCCAGGGTTTTGTTCTGGTCCTTGCCCACATCGGAGGCGAACCACACCGGCTCGTTCGCCATGACCGACTCCATGGCGATCTGCTTCAGCGCGTCGATCCCGATGTTCACGAAATCCACGTCGGGCTTTTCCGCGAGATTGCGCGACCGCTTGAAGGCGTAGTGCTTCAGCAGCGGGTTCAAAGGATCGTAATACAGGCTCACGTAATCCTCCAGCGACGCCCCCACCACCTCGCGGTAGAAACTCTGCGGCGTGTATTTCTTCGCCGGCGTCAGGTCAATTTTAAGCGCTGGCTTCGCGGCCTTTCCGCCTGCCTGGCCGGCCGCCGGCTTGCCCTCGTCCTCTTTGTCCTCGTCTTTCTTCTTCGGGACGCGCCAGGTGAATTCCTGCGGGGGTTCGCCCAGCGTCTGCGCGAGAATGCGGTAAATCTCCGTCATTGCCTGTTTTTTATAATCGCGCAGCGCGTTCACGTCCGAACCGGCGCGATACAATTCGTGCAGATGCGCCGCGTCCACGTGCAGCTTGCGCTCCAGGACCTTGTTGAGCGTGGCCGTGTCCTCGCTATTGGTGGTGGCGGGCATGGCCTCCTGGGGAACGACGCCATACTTGCCGATGAGCGCGACGACGGACTGCCACCAGCCGCCGTCATCGAGCGTCGTTTTTTGCACCGCCTCCCACTCGCGGTCGAGCGGGTCGGTGTCCCGCAGTTCGATCATGTATTCGAGATAGAGATTGGCCTTCTCCAGCTTGTCCCAAAACTGGAGATAACTCTCGGAGAACTCGAAGCCGTCCAGGTCGTGCTTCGCGATGATCGCCGGCCGCAGCGTGTTGAGCCCCGCGAACAGCCAGCATCTTCCCGACTTGTGCTGGTCTGTCACGCCCTTGAAACGGATGCGGTGGCTGAAGTGCGTGTCGTGCGCGTCCACCACGCTCCGGTTCAGCACCAGCGAGTCGATGGGATTCGCCGCCAGCGCATTGAAGCGGACGTCATCCTGTTTGTAAGCCTGCCGGAGACTTTGCAAGAATTCGGGCGTCAGCCCACCATCCGCGCCCCGGGCGGCGGGCAGGAACGACGTGACGGCGAGGATCAATAACAACGTGCGAATCATGGCGCGCCATTAGTAACCGATTCGGACTCCCAAAAGCAAGACGGGCGGCGTCTAGTTCTCGCTGGCCGCGGCCAACCGCGCCGGCACTTTGGCCCACTCCAAACCGGCAGAAATCACTTTAGCGCCAGCGCCAGGTGCAACACCTCGGAGATTTGTTTCACGAAATGCACCTTCAGCTTCGCGCGCACCTCAGCCGGCACGTCCTCCCAGTCCGGGCGGTTGCCTTCGGGCAGGATCACCTGTTTCACGCCGAACCGCGACGCAGCGATCACCTTTTCCTTGATGCCGCCCACGCGCATCACGCGGCCGCGCAAACTGATTTCGCCCGTCATCGCCACATCGGAGCGCACGCGCCGCTTGCTCATCAGGCTCGCCAGCGCCGCACAGATCGTCACGCCCGCGCTCGGCCCGTCCTTCGGCGTCGCGCCGGCGGGCACGTGGATGTGCAGATCAAATTTGCCGTAATCGTCGAAATCCAGATTCAGCTTCCTCGCCTGCGACCGCAGATAACTCACCGCCGTCTGCGCGCTCTCCTTCATCACCTCGCCGAGCGAGCCGGTGAGAATCAAGCTGCCGCGCCCGCGCATCCGCGTGGCCTCGATGAACAGCACGTCGCCGCCCACCGGCGTCCACGCCAGCCCGGTGGCGATGCCGATTTCGTCAATCTTCTCCGCACTTTCCAGCACGAATTTCGCGTGGCCGAGATACTCCTTTACGTCCTGCGGCTCCAGCTTGATCATTTGCGCCGCGCCATTCTTGGCCACGATTTTGCGCGCGGCCTTGCGGGAGAGCGCGGCGATCTCGCGCTCGAGCTGGCGCACGCCGGCTTCGCGGGTGTATTCGCGGATGAGTTCGCGCAGGGCGGCGTCGGAAAATTTCACATCGCTGCGCGTCAGGCCGTGTTCCTCCAGCTGGCGGGGGACGAGGTAGCGCTTGGCGATCTGGAGTTTCTCCGTCTCGGTGTAGCTCGGCAGCTCGATGACTTCCAGCCGGTCGCGCAACGCGGGATGCACCGGGTCGAGCCAGTTCGCTGTCGCGATGAACAACACGCGCGACAGGTCGAACGGCAGATCCAGATAATGGTCGGTGAACGTGTGGTTCTGCGCCGGATCCAGAACTTCCAGCAGCGCGGACGCCGGATCGCCGCGCACATCCGCGCCGACCTTGTCGAGTTCGTCAAGCAGGATGACGGGATTGCGGCTCTCGACGCGGCGGAGGGTCTGCAAAATTCTTCCCGGCAGAGCGCCGACGTAAGTCCGGCGATGCCCGCGGATTTCTGCTTCGTCACGCATGCCGCCCAGCGAGATGCGGGCGAATTTTCGGCCGAGCGCATCGGCCACGCTTTTGCCGAGCGAGGTTTTGCCCACGCCGGGCGGGCCGACGAGGCAGAGAATCGGGCCTTTGATTTCCTTGCGGCGCTTGAGCACGGCGAGGAATTCCAGCAGCCGGTCTTTCACCTTCGCCAGGCCGAAATGCTGTTCGTCCAAAATCTTTTCCGCAACTTTCAAGTCGAGCTTGTCCTCGGTTTCCTGCTGCCACGGCAATGCGAGAATCCAGTCGAGGTAGTTGCGCGAGACGCCGTATTCGGCGGCGGCGGGCGAGGTCTGCTGCATCCGGTCGAGTTCCTGATTCGCGGCCTTGCGCGCCTCGTCGGGCAGCTTGGCCAGCTCGATCTTTTCGCGGAGATTGCGGATTTCGTTCGCATTCGGATCGGTGTCGCCCAGCTCGCGCTGGATGACGCGCATTTGCTCGCGCAGGAAAAAGTCGCGCTGCGTCTTGGCGATGTTGGACGCGACGTCGTTCTGGATCTTGGAGCTTAAATTGAGCACCTCCTGTTCGCGGTTGAGCAGCGGGAGGAGTTTTTGCAGCCGCTCGCGGACGGAAATCGTTTCCAGCAGCCGCTGTTTTTCGTCGAGCGGCAGGCCGAGGTTGGCCGCGATCAGGTCGGCGAAATGGCCGGGATGCTCGGTGTTGAGCGCGGCGATTTTGACCTGGTCGGAGAGCACGGTGGAAATTTTGGCGATCTCGTCGAACTGCTTGTGGGCGTTGCGCAGCATCGCTTGCAACTCGACGGAATCCTCGGTCTCGTCGCGAAGCAGTTCATAGTTGGCGCGCAGATAGGGATTGGCGGGTAAAAATTTGTCCAGCCGGATGCGCCACAGCCCTTCCACGAGAATGCGCACCGTGCCGTCGGGAAACTTCACCATCTTGTTCAGGCGCGAAACACAGCCGACCAGATGCAGGTCATTGGGGCCGGGCTCGGCGATGTCCGGATTCAATTGCAGCACGGCTGCGAACAGGCGGTCACCCGCGACCAGGTCGTCCACCAGCTTCAAGCTGGGGCCGGTCTCGACCAGCAGGGGCACGATGGCCCCCGGGAAAATCACGATGTCCGACAAGCCGAGAATGGGCAGCGTTTCCGGCAGCGAACGGGACGAGACGCGGCTGGCCACCTCGCTCTTTTCGTTTGAGCCGAGGATGCTGACAAATTCTGTTTCCGCTGATTTCATCATCATGTGATCCGCTGTTGCATGACCGTGCGCCTGAAAAGCTCGCACGGGGTCAAACTCCTTCGCTGATGGGAACCTTGGTGGTCTTCGGCTGCGCTTTTTGTGCCGGGGGCACGTCCACTCGCAGAAAACCATTCACGTAAACCGCCTTCGCCTGGCTCAAATCATAACCCGCCGGCAAATCCAGCACGGTTTCAAACGGTCCGTAGCTGATTTCCATCACCAGAAAACTGCAATGCGGCGAACGGCAGCAGTCCGGCCGGATGCCGGTGATGCGCAGGCGCTGGCCCTCCACCGTGATCTCCAGGCTATCGCTTTTCATGCCGGCAAGTTCGGCCTTGATAACCAGACCGTTCTCCGTGACGTAAATATCCGTATTTGGCGTCCAGCGGCCCGTGGCCGGCTCGCCCGTGCTGTGACTGCGCGCGGCGAAATGAACCGTGGAACTGACTTTGGTGACTGCCATACTAAAAGTTGGTTGATGGAATTTCCGTCCTGAATGACCCGTCAATGTGAAACTTTTTCCTTCTTCGTTTCCGTGTCATGCTCGTGATCACAGCCGCAGTGGCAACTGTGGTCATGGTCATGCTTCTTGGGGCTGGAACTGCGCCACACAAAAATGGCACCCACGCCCAGCACGATCAACAGCGGAAGAAATTGCTGCCAGCTCATGCAGCCAACATAACTGCAAACCCAAATCGCGCAAATGGAAATTTCGGCGTGAAACTTTGGTCGCCTCCGGCTAGGCTGCGCCCATGGCTGAACTGTTCCGCTACCCGCACCGCGTCACCTACGCCGAATGCACCATCGGCGACCACATCTACCATTCCCGCTACCTGGATTTGCTAGAGGCCGCGCGCGGCGAATTCATGCGCGCGCTCGGCACCCCGGTGCTGGCCTTGCAGGACGCCGACTATATTTTTCCCGTGATTGAGGCGCACCTGCGCTTCAAAGCTCCGGCGCGCTATGATGATATGCTGACCATTGAAGTCTGGCCGACGCTCGTCGAGCGTGTGCGGCTGAATTTTGGCCACCGGATTCTGAACCAGGACGGCAAACTCCTGCTCGAAGCCGAAACCTGCCACTGCTGCACCAGCCGCGATGAAAAACCCAAACGCCTGCCGCCGGAACTGGTGGAAAAATTACAGCCGTATTTGAACTCAAGTAATTTTGAAGGTGAAAAATGATGCCTGCCTACAGCCACATGTTTCGTGGAGATGATAAACCGCATCCCGTTGAAAGTTGCATTGGTTTGTTAATCCTTGCCGGCGCTATTTATTGTTTTGATAAATGGGTGATAAGAAGTGAAAAGAGACAACAGAGGCATTATCAGTCCGATAAAGCCTTAAAGAAGCGAAAGACCTTCTCCCAAAAAGTCGGATATGAATCCTTGCGAATGGTTGACGTTTTCTGCGGCGTTTATTTCCGACGTGGCGTAAATATGAACGAGGAGCCTTTCCGTAAGGCAACTCTAACAGAAAAACGCGTTGGTGGCTGTTTTATGTTTTTTCTTCCTGCTTTCTTGATGTTTGTGATGAGCAACGATAAATCGTTTGATAAAATGGTTGATTCAATGATGTATGGACATGTTTGGATGGGCTGGTTTTATGTGGGCTGGATAACTCTAGTTGGAGCAGGGATTGTCTTCGCCGTAAAAGTTGCACCAAAAATTCCATTGTTCGTTTCAGTGCCTTTGGCTCTGGTAAGCTGGTTGGTTCTAGCATGGGGGTTTTCCAAGCATGATTTGATTTGACCATTTACATTTCCATTCCACCTTGCGTAAAACACTTTTCTCTGCTTAATTTCAGCGGCGCGCGCGATGCAAAACCAACCACAAAATTACCCCAAACATTACTGCGGAGTCTTCGGCATTTTCGGCCATCCGAACGCCGCCGAACTCACCTACTTCGGCCTCTACGCCCTGCAACATCGCGGCCAGGAAAGCGCCGGCATCGTCAGTTGCCACGACGGTAAATTTTACAAGCACCACGGCATGGGCCTGGTGCCGCAGATTTTCAACGACCCGAAAATCCTGCACGATCTCGTCGGCGACCGCTCCATCGGCCACACGCGCTATTCCACCACCGGCACGTCCAACCTCCGCAACGCGCAGCCGCTCACCGTGGATTGTGCCCGCGGCCAGATCGCCGTGGCGCACAACGGCAATTTGACCAACGCCGCCGCGCTGCGTGATGAACTGGAAGCGCGCGGTCTGGTTTTCCAGACGAGCGTGGACAGCGAAATCATTATCATGATGCTCGCGCAGCCGGAAATGGGCGGCGTCGCCAACTCGCTCGTCCACACCCTGCGGCGCATCGAAGGCGCGTATTCCTTGGTCATCATGACGGAAAAGGAATTGATCGGGGCGCGCGACCCGCATGGTTTCCGCCCGCTTTCCATCGGCAAAACGGCGGAAGGCGCGTATGTGCTGTCCAGCGAGACGACGGCGTTTGATCTGATTCACGCGCAATTTGTCCGCGACGTCGCCCCCGGCGAAATTGTCATCATCAACGACCAGGGTTTGACCAGCATTCAGGCCTGGCCCGAACACCAGAAGCGGGCGTTCTGCATTTTTGAATACGTCTATTTCGCCCGGCCCGACAGCGTGATCAACGGCCACAGTGTCTATGAAGTCCGCAAGGCGATGGGCCGCCAGCTCGCGCGCGAACACGGCGTCAAAGCCGACCTGGTCATCCCCGTCCCTGATAGTGGTGTGTGCGCCGCGATGGGCTATTCCGAGGAATCCGGCATTCCCTATGAGATGGCTTTCATCCGCAACCACTACGTTGGCCGCAGCTTTCTCCAGCCCACGCAGCTCATCCGCGATTTCAACGTGCGCGTGAAGCTCAACCTGATCGAGTCGCTCGTGAAGGACAAAAGCGTCATCATTGTGGACGATTCCATCGTGCGCGGAACGACCTGCCGCACGCGGGTGAAAACGCTCAAGGACGCCGGCGCCCGCGAAGTCCACGTCGCCGTCAGTTGTCCGCCGCACATGAACCCATGCGTCTACGGCATTGATTTTCCTGACCGCAGCAAACTCATGGCGGCGAACAACACCGTCGATGAGATCCGCAAATATCTCAACGCCGACTCGCTGCATTATCTCTCACAGGCCGGCATGGTCGCCGCCACCGGCCAGCCGAAGGAAAATTTCTGCATGGCCTGTTACGACGGAAATTATCCCGTCGCCTACGACCCGCTGCTCGACAAACACATCATCGAACGCCGCCGCAAACTGACGCAAACCCTCGGCGAAGCGGCCACGAAAGGGAACGAGCAAATCAGCCTGCTGCATGTGTAGTCCGTGAAAGCGAATTGACGCCTTTCATTTTCCCCTTCAGAATCGCGGATAAATTATGAAAGTGTCCGCCTTAACAAGGGTGCGGTCCGCGTTTTCAAATCACAGCGTGCTGGTGCCGACCGTGGACCAGGTGATGGCCGAGGAACGCGCGGCATCGTTCGGCAAGCGCAGTATCAAAACTTCCGCCAAGCTGTCCGGCCTTAAAATGGCCGTCAGCATGTGCGACCTTACCACGCTTGAGGGCAAGGACACGCCCGGCAAAGTCGCTTATCTGTGCCGCAAGGCGCTCCAGCCTATCGAGGCGAAATACGACGTGCCGAGCTGTGCCGCCGTGTGCGTTTATCCGAACATGGTGAAATACGCACGGAAATTACTCGGTGCAAGTTCTCCGGTGCATGTCGCCTCAGTCGCCACTGGATTTCCCAGCGGACAATTTCCCTTGCCCACGAAACTGAACGAAGTCCGCCGCGCCGTGGCCGATGGTGCGGATGAGATTGACATGGTCATTGACCGCTGCGCCTTCCTCGCCGGCGACCACGCGAAAGTGTTCGATGAAATCGCCGCCACGAAAGAAGCCTGCGGCCCGGCGCATCTGAAGGTCATTCTCGAAACCGGCGAACTCGTCACCTACGACAACGTCCGGCTCGCCAGCGAAATTGCCATGCAGGCCGGCGGCGATTTCATCAAGACCAGCACCGGCAAAGTTTCGCCCGCCGCCACCATGCCCGTCACGCTCGTAATGCTGGAGGCCATCCGCGATTATTTTTTCGCCACCGGCATCCGCATCGGCATGAAGCCCGCCGGCGGCATCCGCACATCCAAGCAGGCGCTCGCCTACCTCGTGATGGTCAAGGAAACACTCGGGGACGACTGGCTCAACCCGCAGTTGTTCCGCTTCGGCGCGAGCACCCTCGTCAACGACGTCCTCATGCAGATCGCCAAGCAGGTGGATGGCAATTACCAAAGCTCGGATTACTTTTCTCTTCCATGAAAACCAAAAGCAAAGCTGTGAAACTTTCTCCCCAGCGCGCTGTCGCTGCTGCGACTTATGCCGTCGTGCCGCTCAAGGAACGTCGGCTGAACTTCGGCAACAAGTGGGATTTCGCGCCCGCGCCGGAGGATTCCAAGAATTATGTCATCGCGCCGCAACACGAACTGTTCATCAACGGCAAGTTCGTCGCGCCTCACTCAGGCAAGTATTTTGATTCGATCAACCCGGCCACCGAGGAAAAGTTGACCGAGATCGCGCTCGGTGATGAAGTGGACGTGGACACGGCGGTCAAGGCCGCCCGCCGCGCTTACGACAAAGTCTGGGGCAAGATGCCTGGCCGCGAGCGGGGCAAATACCTTTTCCGCATTGCCCGCATCATCCAGGAAAAGATGCGCGAACTCGCCGTGCTGGAATCCATGGACGGCGGCAAGCCCATCAAGGAGACCCGCGACGTGGATCTGCCGATTGTGGCGGCCCATTTCTTTTATCACGCCGGCTGGGCCGACAAATTGCAATATGCCTTTCCCGGCCGCACGCCGCGCCCGCTCGGCGTCGTCGGGCAGATCATCCCATGGAATTTCCCGCTGCTCATGGCCGCGTGGAAAATTGCGCCAGCCATCGCCTGCGGCAACACGGTGGTCATCAAGCCCTCCAAGACCACCAGCCTCACGCTCGTGCGCCTTGCGCAGATTTTTCAGGAAGCCGGCCTGCCGGACGGCGTGGTCAATGTGATCACCGGCGTGGGCGGCACCGGCGACGCCATCGTCCGGCATCCCGACATCAACAAGATCGCGTTCACCGGCTCGACGGAAATCGGCAAACAACTCGCGGAGATCACCGCCGGGACCGGCAAGAAGCTCACGCTCGAACTGGGCGGCAAGGCGGCCAATATCGTGTTTGAGGACGCGCCGATTGACCAGGCCATCGAAGGCGTCATCGCGGGGATTTATTTCAACATGGGCCACGTCTGTTGCGCCGGCTCGCGGTTGCTGGTGCAGGAAAGCATTTATGCGAAAGTCGTGAAGAAACTGCGCGACCGCATCCAATCCCTGCGCCTCGGCAATCCGCTGGACAAGAACACTGACATCGGCGCGATCAACAACAAACCGCAACTGGAAAAGATCCGCGAGCTGGTGCAATGCGGCGTGGCCGAAGGCGCCGAGCTCGTCCAATCCAGTTGCGCGTTGCCGGCGAAGGGCTATTGGTATCCGCCGACATTCCTCACCGGCGTCACGGCGTCGCATCGCGTGGCGCAGGAGGAGATTTTCGGGCCGGTGTTGAGCGTTATGACGTTCCGCACGCCAGAGGAGGCGTTCGAGCGCGCGAACAACACACCTTACGGTCTGAGCGCGGGCGTGTGGACGGACAAGGGCAGCAAGATTTTCAAGATGGTCAACAAATTGCGCGCCGGCGTCGTCTGGGCGAACACCTTCAATAAGTTCGACCCGACGAGCCCGTTTGGCGGTTACAAGGAAAGCGGCTTCGGGCGCGAGGGCGGATTACAGGGACTGGCGGCGTATTGCCGGCTGGATTAAATCAGGAAAAATTTTCGAACCACGATTATGAATCGCCTCGACGTCAAAAAAACTTACAAGCTCTATATCGGCGGAAAATTTCCGCGCAGCGAGAGCGGACGCTATCTGCCCGCAAAATCCGCCAAGGGCGAGCCGCTTGATAATTATGCGCACGCTTCGCGCAAAGATTTCCGCGACGCCGTTGTGGCTGCGCGCGCTGCCACCGGCGGCTGGGGCAAGGCCACGGCTTACAATCGCGGACAGATTCTGTATCGCGCCGGCGAGATGCTGCAAAACCGCGCAGGCGAATTGGTCAACGAAATCGCCCGCGCCACCAACGTCAGCGCGGCTAAAGCGAAACGCGAAGTGACGCTGGCGATTGACCGGCTCGTGCATTTCGCCGGCTGGACGGACAAGTTTTCGCAAGTGTTCGGCAGCGTGAATCCCGTGGCGTCGGCTCACTTCAATTTCACCACGCCGGAGCCGCAGGGCGTCGTCGTGGTGCTCGCGCCGGATGAGCCTTCGCTGCTTGCCCTCGTGTCGCTTGTTGCGCCGGTGATCCTGAGCGGCAACACGGCGATTGTGATTGCTTCCGAAAAATTTCCGCTGCCCGCCGCGACCTTCGCCGAGATCCTGGCGACGAGCGATCTGCCCGGCGGCGTGGTGAATATTCTGACCAGCAAACGCGCCGAACTCATTCCGCACATCGCCACGCACATGGACGTGAACGCCATCGTGGACGGCGTAGGTGGTGCTGAAATCAGCACCAAGCTACAAGCCGGCGTCGCGACGAATCTCAAGCGTTACGCCAATCATGCCGCCATCGACTGGTTCTCCGCCAAAGTCGAGGATCCGTATTGGATTCTCGACACGGTCGAATTCAAAACCGCCTGGCATCCGATCGGCATTTAATTTTTCAAATCATAATCCATGATGCCCACCACGGTTCCTGTCAATCTGTCCCGGTTCATCGATCACACGTTGCTCGCGGCGGATGTCACCGGCAAAGATATCGAACGGATTTGCGCCGAGGCGCGCGAATACCAGTTCTTTTCGGTTTGTGTCAACGGCGCGTGGGTGGCCAGCGCCCGGCATTTCCTCGACGGTTCGGATGTGAAGGTCGTGTGTGTGGTCGGCTTTCCGCTCGGCGCGATGACCAGCGATGTGAAACGTTACGAAACCGAAGTGGCCGTTGATGACGGCGCGCACGAGCTTGACATGGTGCTGAACCTCGCGCGGCTCAAAGCCGGCGACGATAAATATGTTTTTCGCGAACTCTGCGACGTGGTGGAGGCTGCTGACGAGCGCCCGGTGAAAGTGATTTTGGAAACCTGCCTGCTGACCGACGCGGAAAAAGTCCGCGCCTGCCAGCTCATCGTGGAAAGCGGCGCGCATTTTGTAAAAACCTCCACCGGCTTCGGCACGGCAGGCGCCACGGTTGCCGACGTGAAACTATTGCGCGCGACCGTCGGTCCAAAATTTGGCGTGAAAGCTTCCGGCGGCATCAGCGACGCGCCGACCGCGCTGGCGATGATTGCCGCCGGCGCTACGCGACTCGGCACATCTTCGGGCATCACGATTGTGCAGGGGCTGGCAGGCGGCGGAAGCTGCTGATATTAATTCGCCGTCTCGGACAATGCTTTCCCCCCGTTCACCAGGAACAGCACTGCCATGCGCACGGCGAGGCCGTTGGTCACCTGCTCCAAAATCACCGAGCGGCCGCAGTCGGCAATCTCGCTGTCTATCTCCACGCCGCGGTTAATCGGGCCGGGGTGCATGATGAGCGCGTCCGGCTTGGTCTGCGCAAACCGCGCTTTATTGAGGCCGAAGAGCTGCGTATATTCCCCGATGCTCGGGAACATCGTCTTGCGCTGGCGCTCGTGCTGGATACGCAGCAGATTGATGACATCCGCGTCGCGGATTGCTTCGTCCACGTCGTGCGTCACGCGGCAGCCCATTCTTTCAAATGTCTTGGGCACGAGCGTGGACGGACCGCACAGCGTCACCTGCGCACCAAGCTTCGTGAGGGCCCAGATGTCCGAGCGCGCCACGCGGCTGTAAAGGATGTCGCCGAGAATCGTGACGTTCAGGCCGGCAATTTTCCCTTTGCGTTCGCGGATGGTGAAGCAGTCGAGCAACGCCTGCGTGGGATGCGCATGCGCGCCGTCGCCGGCATTGATGACGTGCGCGTCCAGCACGCGGGAAAGGAAATGTGGGGCGCCGCTGGCGCTGTGGCGGATGATGATGAAATCGGCATTGAGCGCCTGCAAATTGAGCGCGGTGTCCTTGAGGGTCTCGCCTTTCTTGAACGACGACGCCTCGGCAGAGAAATTTACGATGTCCGCCGAGAGCCGCTGCGCCGCCAATTCGAAGCTGATGCGCGTCCGCGTGGACGGCTCGACGAATAAATTCACGACGGTCTTGCCGCGCAGCGCGGGAACTTTCTTGATGGCGCGTTCGCCGACCGCCTTGAAACCGCGCGCCGTATCCAGCACGGTGATGATTTCCTCCGCCGTGAGCGATTCGATGTCGAGCAGATGTTTTTTAGTCCAGGCCATAATTCGTTGAATCGTTACATGGTTAAATCGTTGAATTGTAGCCTCGCGAATCCGATTTAACGCTGCAACGCTTTAACAATTCAACGCTTCTTCAAAATCACTTCGTCCTTCGCCGCGCCCGCTTCCGTGAGCAGCAGGGAAATCTTTTCGTCGAGCGATGTCGGCACATTCTTGCCGATGAAATCCGCCTTGATGGGCAAATCGCGATGGCCGCGATCCACCAGCACGGCGAGTTGAATTTTTTTGGGCCGGCCAAAATCGTTCAACGCGTCCATCGCGGCGCGCGTGGTGCGACCGCTGAACAGCACGTCGTCCACCAGCACGATGGTCTTGCCGTTCACGTCAAAGGGAATTTCGGTCGGATGCACCGTCGGTGCGACGCGATCATCCAAGTCGTCGCGGTGCATCGTCACGTCGAGGATGCCGACGGGCACGGCATGGTTCCAGATGCCGGCGAGAATTTTTGCCAGCCGCGCCGCCAGGTGGTCGCCGCCGACGGGAATGCCCACGAGCGCGATTTCAGCGCTGCGCTCGTTGCGCTCGGCGATCTCGTGCGCGATGCGCGTCAAGGCTCGCTGAATGGCGGTGGCATCCAGGATGACGGTGGCTTCAGGCATAAAAAATCGCGAACGGCTCCCGCTGAGCGGGGCTGGTTCGCGTTTTCGTTCTGGTTTTCATTTTTCCTTCGTCACCTCGCAGGGTGGCGTTAAAGGAACCGATTTGTGTAGTTCAGTTCGACGCGGCGGCTTGACGGGATTTGCGCCACTGGGCGCGGTGCTTGATAATCCAATCCGTGAGGGCGCGTTCAAAGCCGATGTCGTGGCCGGCTTTTTCAGACTCGATCCATTTGTGGCGCAGAATTTCCTCACGTTCCGCCTGAAACTCGCGGTAAAGCGTGGAATTCTTCAGCAAATCGCTCGCCGACGATGATTCTTTTGCGACGTTTGACATGATCAATTTAATAGTGGTCTTAAACTAAATCCAAGCCCTGCTTCTGGCAAATTAAATCTGGACCGGAAAGGTGATGCAAATCAATGATTTGCTGCGCTGAATGTGATCCGCAAGCATCCCGGCGACACCGGCGGTGAAAATTTAGAATTGCCACGGAGTCAGAGTGTTGATTTTCTCCGTGTCTCTGTGACTCTGTGGCAAAAATATGAGCGAAGAAATTTTTGATGTGGTCAATGAGCGCGACGAGGTCGTTGGCCAAAATACGCGGCGGGAGGTTCATGCGCGCGGGTTGTGGCATCGAGCCGTGCACGTGCTGGTGTTCAATGCCCGCGGTGAGGTTTTTCTCCAGAAGCGTTCGCTGAAAAAAGACATCGCCGCCGGCAAATGGGATTCGTCGGCGTCCGGCCATCTGGATACCGGCGAGACTTACGACGCCTGCGCCGTGCGCGAGGTGCGCGAGGAAATCGGCCTGCGCCTCCCGCAGGCGCCGCAGCGGCTCTTCAAAATTGAGGCGTGCCAAGAAACGGGCTGGGAGTTCTGCTGGATTTACCGCTGTGAATGCGAAGGCCCATTTGTGCTGCACCCCGATGAGATTGAGACCGGGGCGTGGTTCGCGCCGGAGGCGGTGACGAAGTGGGTGAGCGAGCAGCCGCAGGATTTCGCCAGCGGCTTTGTGTTGCTCTGGGAATCATTTATATCGCGGGCGTAAATCCAGCGCGGCGGCGGCAAGCACCATGCGACACCGCGCAGATCACCCGATAATTCACCCGCCCCAACCGCCCCGCCAACCCGGCTTTGCTCGACCAGCGCAGCTTCAGCTACAGCTCATGATGAAGCTCGCCCCACGGTTTTCACCCGGGCCAGCTTTGCCGCCCACCTTCGCTCCTTGCTTCGGCGTGGCCAGCCGTGGTTAAATTTACCATCATGAAAATCGAGTCCCTTCGTATCGGCATGAAAGTGCGCCATCCACAATACGGCTCCGGCCTGGTCAAATCCATTTCCGCCGCCGCGGCGGAAATCCAGTTCGACGACGGCTCCCAGCGGGCCGTCGCCCCGGAACCCAGCGGGCTAGAACCGATGGAACCGCACGTTGCCATTAGCGGACTCGCCCTGCCGCTGAAACAATTTATCGAAGAGACGCTCGCAGCGGCGTTAGCCAAGCTGGGTTTGGAAAAACCGGACGTGGTGGTGGAACAACTCGGTTTGCGCTGGCACGGCGGGAAGCTGGTGATGCACCCAGCGGACGCAACCTTGCAGACGAAAGAGGTGCCGCTGGAAGTTTTTTTCCATAAAATCGTGATGGTCAGAAACAACCTGCGCGTGCTGGAACAAAAGCTCAACGCGCATGAAAAACTGACGGATGGCGAGAAGGTGGAGATGCAGCAATACATCACAAAAAGCTACGGCTCCCTGACGACGTTCAACGTGCTGTTTAAAGAAAAGGAAGACCAGTTTTGAAGATGGTGCGCGCTGCAGGTTTCGAACCTGCGACCCCTACCGTGTGAAGGTAATGCTCTACCACTGAGCTAAGCGCGCAAACTACTCAAAATGATGACTTTATAGTGCTACCAGAAAAAGTTGTGCTAGCTGCTAAAACCCGGTAAACTGTGCTTAAGTTTTCCAACTTAGCACAATTATTTAGCACACCTTTTTGTGAAAACGCGTTCATCACAGACCAAAAGATTAGCGGGCGTTTATTTGCGTGGCAAGGCTTTTTGGTATCGTTACTCGTTCGACGGGCACCAACACCGCGTCAGACTTGATACCGACGACGAAGCCACCGCCATCGCCCGAGCCATGGAGATCCACGCCAATCCAGAGCTCGCTGGTATCAACCACCTCAAACTCGAGATCAAGGACTATGTCCAATATCAGTTTGATGAAAAGAAGTTCACCCGCAACAGCGTGGCCAATCGGACGGCGGTTCTCAACCGCTGGGCCGACCACCTGGGTGCCACCGAAGTCCGCACCATCACCACCGAACGCCTGCAGAAGTGGTATGACTGGCTTAAGTGCCGTAAGGCAGAACCGCTGACGGAAAGCACCGCCCAAAGTTATTTGCTCATGGTGCGCGGCTTTTTCAACCACCTGGTCAGCAAGCACAAGGTGCGCACCAATCCGGCGATCGATGTCAAAACTGCCAAGTTGAAGGTCAGCGTCCGCCGGGAATTCTGCGATCCGGCGCTGACCCAAAAATTGATCGACGAATGCCAAGACCTGGAATTACGGTTTGTACTGTTCTGCGGCTTCCATGGCGGACTGCGCAAAGAAGAGATCATCATGGCGAGGCCGGATTGGTTCAACCTCACCGACGGGCTGCTGCACGTCACGCAAAGTGGCGACTGGAAGCCCAAGGACAAGGAAGATCGAACCATTCCGTTGACCCAGGCATTCCTGACCTTTCTGCGCAAAGAAATGTGCGGGCCAAACGGACTCCCCGCCCCGTTCATCATCGCGCCCGCCAAGCAGCCGGGCAAAGGCCGGTATCGCTATGATTTCCGCAAGCCGTTTGAGATTTACATGACCGCGCAAAAATGCCCTTGGGTGACCCCGCACGTGATGCGGCATACCTTCGGGAGCCTGCTGGCCTCGCGCGGCGTCTCCATCTACAAGATCGCCAAGTGGCTCGGCGATGGCGTGGAGGTCACCCAGCGACATTACGCCCATCTGCTACCCAAGGATGCCGATATCGAAAAGGGCTTTGCCTGAACCGGCGCCTTGCATCCGCTTGACACATCAAACCATTTGTTATACGATGTGAGAACATGAATCCGAAACGCGCCCGCGAGAATATGTTGCAGCGCCGCCGTGAATTCGGCGTTCTCTTGCGCGGCCTCCGGCTCAAGCGGGGTTTGAGCGGCGCAGAACTCGCCGTCAAAACCGGCAAACTTTCACGAACCACGCTGGCATCGATTGAACTCGGCCAGCGGCAGGCCGGCGCGCAAGTAAGCGAACGGTTGGCCGATGCCTTGGGCTTGACGGGCGATGATCGTCAAAATTTTCTGGTCGCCGGTCTGCGGACGACTGTCGGCGAATTGTTACCCCAAAAATCCAAGGGTTTAGATCCCGAACATTTCAGTCCGATGTGGCGATTGCTCATGAGTCATGGCATCAGATCGAATGACGGCCACCGCATTCGCCTTGATGCAAAGCTAAGCAGCGAATCTTCTGCGGAGCTGAAACGGGCGGCAAGCAGGCTTGCAGAAAAAGCCGCGAACCTATCAGCACGCATACGCGGAGCGCTAGAGGGCACAGATGATCCATTCATGTTAGATATCGAGATTGAAGTCCAAGACGGCACAGTCATGCTGGTACAGCTACTTCCTGCCAGCAGCAAAATTTTGCCCCCTCCGAATTCCAAGCCGAAACTAGCCCAGGCGTAATATTCACAGCGGAACGCTGCGGCAAGTTTCTTTTTCTTGACGTGTTCTCACTTGTCGAGTACATTGCGGGAGCATGGTTTGCAGAAAAATATCATTCGATAATTCTCCATCGCTCAAGCTCGGCTTTCGCCGTCATGAGGCGGCGGCGGCTTTCGGCAGTGTTCAACTCCTGGACGACATGTGGCGGGCGGGCTGGCTAAAGCCGGTTGTCAACCGACACAAATTGGTGCTTTTCGACCGTGGAGATTGTAAACGGCGGTTGAAAAGTGCGGCGGGTGGCGCTCGAAAAGTGCCTCACCTTCCGAGCAAAGGGAACTGGATTTTCAGGTCTCCGTCAAGCTGTTGATTCCGCTTCGAGGTAGAAGCAGCAGGAGGGGGAGCTTCGA
>CAIXPZ010000202.1 GCA_903921455.1 uncultured Verrucomicrobia subdivision 3 bacterium
CAGCGCACCGAGCTGCATTTCCGACGTGCCGTAGCCACGCGCAGTTTCGATGTGGTTGATGCCGAGTTCCAGCGCATGATTGATGCAGGCTTCGAGATTTTCCTGATTCGCGCGCGGGATGTCCTGCGGGGCGACATCCTGCCATTTGTGCTGGTAACGCATCCCGCCGCAGGAAATCACCGGCAGGTTCAACTCCGTCCGGCCAAAACGACGATATCGCATGGCGCGGAAAGTAAATCGTGTTTGCCCCCAACGCAAGCGGCGGAACAGAAAATCCGGCGGCGGCACTCGAATTCCCGCGTGACAGCAGGCGTTTCGTGAGGCATTGTCCAGCGATGACAACTGCCGAAGCCGCCCAACTGCTGAAACAATTTCGCGCCGGAAAAATCTCGCGTGAAAAAGTTCTGCACGCCTTCCAAGCGGCCCCGGTGGCCGACCTCGGCTTTGCCCAAGTGGACACGCACCGCGCGCTCCGCAAAAATTTCCCGGAAGTCATCTTTGGAGCCGGCAAGACGCCGGAGCAGGTCGTCAAGATTGCTGCCAAACTTTTGGAACACGGCCAGCAGGTTCTCGCCACGCGCCTCACGACTGAACACGCCCGCGCGCTGAAAAGAAAATTCAAAAAGGCCGTTCACCATCCCCTCGCCCGTTGCGTAACCATCGAGAAAAAACCTTTGCCCAAGCGCGCTGGTTTTATCGCCGTGGTCTGCGCCGGCACGAGCGATTTACCGGTGGCCGAGGAAGCCGCCGTGACCGCCGAAATCATGGGCAATCGGGTCGAGCGCGTTCACGACGTCGGCGTCGCCGGACTGCATCGGATGTTGGCGCGGATGGAACAACTCCGGAGCGCGAATGTCATCGTCGCCGTCGCCGGGATGGAAGGCGCGCTGCCAAGCGTGCTGGCCGGCCTTGTCGCAAAACCCGTCATCGCGGTGCCCACGAGCATTGGTTACGGCGCGAGCTTCGGCGGCATCGCCGCGCTGCTCGCCATGCTGAATAGTTGCGCCAGCGGCGTGACGGTGGTGAACATTGACAACGGCTTTGGCGCGGGCTACGCGGCGAGCCAGATGAATTCTCTGGCCACAGATGCACACAGATGAAACACAGATTCTTTCTGGCATCTGTAACTTTTCCCCATCTGTGTTAATCTGTGTGCATCTGTGGCTGAAATGAATTTTCCATGAAAACGCTTTACCTCGACATTTTTAGCGGCATCGCGGGTGATATGTTCATCGCCGCGCTGCTCGACCTCGGCGTGGACGCAACCAAACTCGAACGCGAACTCAAGAAACTCAAGCTCGACGGCTATCACCTGCACATCTCGCGCCAGCAGAAGTCTTCCATCGCCGGCATCAAGTTTGATGTTCACCTGGCGCATGACCATGAACACAGGCACGAAGGCCATGAACATTCCCACGAACACGGCCACCATCACGACCATGAGCATCCGCATGAACACTCGCATGAACACCACCACGATCATGCGCATGAGGAGCACGAACACGATGACTTGCGGAATTTTGCCGAGATCAAACAATTGATTTCCCGCAGCAAGCTCTCGGCGTGGGTGAAGCAGAAATCCATCGCCGTCTTCGCACGCATCGCCGAGGCCGAGGGCAAAATCCACGGCCTGCCGCCAAACGAAGTTCATTTCCACGAAGTCGGCGCGGTGGATTCCATCGTGGACATCGTCGGCGCGGCCATCGCGCTGGAACTGCTCGGCAAACCGCGCGTGTTCGCCTCGCCGGTCGTCGAAGGCACCGGCTGGATTCAGTGCGCGCACGGACGTTTTCCGGTTCCCGCACCG
>CAIXPZ010000203.1 GCA_903921455.1 uncultured Verrucomicrobia subdivision 3 bacterium
CCCGCCACCGACAGCGTAGTTATCTTCACACCGTCAATCGCAGGGCGTTGGACTGTATCAGTTGTTATCAACTCGTCAATAGCAGAATTGCGCAATCTTTGGATGCCCACGTCGTTCAACAGGGCGTGGGAGACGCAAGCCATGATGTTTTTGGCACCCTTCGTTTTCAGCACCGCCGCCGCCGAAGTCAGCGTGCCCGCCGTCTCCGTGAGATCGTCCACGAGCAGGACATTTTTGCCCTCGATCTCGCCGATGACCGCCATGCTTTCCACTTCCGTCGCGCTCTTGCGGCGCTTGGCGACGATGGCCAGTTCCGCCTCCAGCGTCTGCGAATACGCGTGCGCCATCTTGATGCCGCCGGCATCGGGACTGACGACGACGAGGTTGGTCAAATTTTTCTTCTTCAAATATTCATACATCACCGGCGCGGCATAAAGGTGATCCACCGGGATGTCGAAGAAACCCTGGATCTGCTGCGCGTGCAAATCCATCGTCAGCACGCGATTCGTGCCGGCGGCCACAAGCAAATTGGCGACGAGCTTGGCCGTGATGGGCACGCGCGGCTGGTCTTTGCGGTCCTGCCGGGCGTAGCCGTAAAACGGCATGACGGCGGTGATGCGCTTGGCGCTCGCGCGGCGCAGCGCATCCATCATGATGAACATCTCCATCAGATTATGATTCGTCGGCGGCGACGTCGGCTGGATGATGAAGATGTCTTCGCCGCGCACGTTCTCCTCGATCTTCACAAACGTCTCGCCGTCGGGAAACGGGGAGATGGTGATCTTGCCGAGTTCCACGCCGATGGACTTGCAAATGGCGAGGGCGAGAGGTTGATTGGCGGTGCCGCTGAAAATTTTCACAGGATAAAAAAATTGCTGCCGGTTAAAAAAAGAAAACCCGCCGGACTTGGCGGATGAACGTGACAAAATCGTAACAACCACCCCGCTCCGCGCAAGCCGAATCTGCTCGACCTCGGAGATTGACATCCCGCCACCTATTTCGGCAGACACGGACGCACGCGTTCCGCGAGCAGCTTGTAGCCAGCGGCGTTGAAATGCAGCTGGTCGGCCACAAACAATTCCGCGCGCGGCCGGCCATCCGCGCCGAGCGGCAAATCATAAGTCTCGACATATTGCAGCCAGGCTTTGTCCGCAATGTAGCCGGCGGCGAGCGTGTTCAATTGTTTTTCCTGCTCGTGCTGTTTCCAGCGCGCGAGGCTCGGACTCAGCGAGATGAAAATAATTTTCGTCGCCGGCAATTTCGCGTGGACGGTTTCGGCGAACTCCTTGAAGTCGGTGAAAACCTGTTCGGCGGATTTGCCGGCCCACAAATCATTCCCGCCCGCCCGCAGCAAAACAATTTTCGGCGCGTAAGGAAAAATCACGCGGCTGGCAAAATGCGTGGCATCCACAATCTCCGAGCCGCCGAAGCCGCGATTGACGACGGGCTGGCCGGCGTAATCCTGCGCGAGCGACTTCCAGCGCGCGATGGTCGAAGAGCCGATGAACACAAACGAATCCTTTGGCGGCGGATTCGTCGCAGCCATCCGCTCAAAGGCGGAGATTTCTTTTTCCCAGCGCGCGAAGTTGTGGTTGGTGACTTGCCCCAACGCGAAACCGGGTGGCCCGAGGAGAACCAACAGAATAATGATCCGCCGGAGAAAGGCTTTCATGGCCGGTTTGATTTTGGAAAAGCGTTACGGCTATTTCGCCGCGAGCGCGGCCTCGACGGCCTTCGTCATTTCCTCGGCATCCGGTTTTACCTTGGATTCGAAGCGGTTCAAAATCTTCCCGTCGCGGCCGATGAGGAACTTCGTGAAGTTCCATTTGATGTTGCCGGGGAACGGCGACTCCTTGCCAGCGAGCGAAATGTAAAGCGGATGGCGATGTTCGCCGTTCACCTCCAGCTTGTCGAACATCGGAAACGTCACGTCATATTTGCTCGTGCAGAACTGCTTGATGTCCGCCGCCGTGCCGGGCTCCTGCCCGCCAAACTGGTTGCACGGAAAGCCGCAGATGACGAGGCCCTGCGCCGAATATTTTTTGTAGAGCGCCTCCAGTCCGGCGTATTGCGGCGTGTAGCCGCACTTCGACGCGACGTTGACGACGAGCATGACCTTGCCCGAATACGGTTTGAGCGTGGCGTCTTTGCCATCAATATCCTTCAGCGGAATATCGTAAATGGAATCGGCGGCGTAAGAAGCAACGGTGGTGGTCATAATAATTGAGACGAGCAAAAGCCAGATGGTTTTCATGCCGGCAACAATGCACTGACTTGCGCGCGCTGTCAAACCGCCGGACGCATATCCATCTCGACGAGATATGACCATTTACATAAACTGGCCGCGAAGTTTGCCGGACGGCCTCCGCAGGGCATCAATAAACCAATCGCGCGAACGGAAATCCATCTGACTTGTGGCACATGATTCATTGACCAAGGTTGACACCTCCAGCCGGAGCTGGCTGACGGGCGGGGTTTGTCTTTTGCTGGCGGCGCTGGTCTGGGCCATTTTCGGCCAGACGCTGCATTACGATTTCGTCAACTACGACGATCCCACTTATGTCTATAAAAATGTGGCGGTCACGCAGGGCTTGAGCTGGCACGGGATCGTCTGGCTGTTCACGCACAGCAATCTCCACACGTGGTTTCCGTTGACGGACCTCTCGCATCAGTTGGCCTGGCAGCTTTTCGGCGCCAACGCCGGCGGCCATCATCTGATTAACGTCCTGCTTCATGTCGCGACCACCCTGCTGTTATTTCTCGCCTTGCGCGAACTGACAGGAACGCTCTGGCGCGCGGCGTTTGTGGCCGCTGTGTTTGGCGTTCATCCGCTGCGCGTGGAGTCCGTCGCGTGGGTGGTGGAACGCAAAGATGTGTTGAGCGGAATGTTTTTCATACTGACGCTGCTCGCCTGGGCGCGGCATGTGAAAAAAATATCACTACTCGAAAGCCGCGAACCGAACCCCGACCGCATCCTTTCTGCGCTTGCGTTTCGTCGCTGGACGCCGGGATATATTTTGGCGCTGGTCTTCTGCGCGCTGGGGTTGATGTCCAAATCCATGCTGGTGACGCTGCCGCTCGTGCTGTTGCTGCTGGATTACTGGCCGCTGGGAAGAATTTCAAATTGCAAATTTAAAATTGCAAATTGCAAACATTTGCTCGTGGAAAAAATTCCGTTCTTCCTGTTGAGCGCCACCATTTGCGTCGTCACCGTGCTGACGCAGGACAAAGTGGTTTTGGTGGCGAAGAATCTCACCGTCCCCTGGCGAATCGGCAACGCCGTGCAAACCTATGCCGACTATCTCGGACACATGGTTTGGCCGGTGGGTCTGGCGGTGGCCTACTCGCACAATCAAACTTATCCGTTCCTCTGGAAACTCGGCTGGTCGGTTTTGATTCTCGCCGCCATTACCATCGCCGCCATCGCCGGTCGCCGCCGGCAACCGTATCTGTTGACCGGCTGGCTGTGGTATCTAGTCATGTTGCTGCCGGTCGTTGACATCGTGCAAGTGGCGCTGAACGCGCGCGCCGACCGCTACACTTATCTGCCCCAAATCGGCTTGGTCATCATGCTGGCGTGGGGCGTGACGGAATTTTCCATGCGTTGGCGACATCGCCAAATTATTTTGTCCGCTGCGGGCGTGGTGGTGATTGCCGCGCTTTCGATCGGCGCCTATGTCCAGACAACGTATTGGCAGAACAGCCTTACGCTTTGGACGCGCTCACTGGCCTGCACGGAGGAAAATTCCTTTGCCCACAACACCATCGGCTCCGCGCTCGCCGCGCAAGGAAAATGGGACACCGCCATCCAACATTTTCAGCAAGCGCTGCACATTTCTCCCGATGTAGCCTCCGCCGAATGCAATCTCGGCGTCGCCCTCGTCAACACCGGTCGCCGCGCCGACGCCATGCCGCATTTCCGGCGCGCGGTGCAGCTCGACCCCGAATACGCCGATGCCCATTACAATCTCGGCGACGCCCTCGCCAGCGCCGGTCAGCCCGCCGAAGCCATTCGCCAATTTGAACTCGCGCTGCAATACCAGCCGGACTATTCCGCCGCCGATTATGACCTGGGACTGGTGCTCGCCCGCGAAGGCAAATGGGACGAGGCGCGCGGCCATTACGAACGCGCCCTGCGCTGCCAACTGGATGCCGCCGATGTCCGCTACATTTCCGGTGTGGCGCTGGCCACCCAAAAGCAGTGGGCCGAGGCCGGCCAGCTTTACGAAGCGGCGCTCGCGCTCAAACCTGATTTTGCCGAGGCGCATTATCGGCTCGGCATTGCGCTCGATGCGGAAGGGAAACCGGCGGCCGCCATCGCCCACCTGCAACAAGCCTTGGCGCTCGCCACCCGGCAAGGCAATCCCGTCATCGCCGACGATTGCCGCGCCCGGATAAAAAATTGCGAGGCCGCCCTGCCCCACGGATGAGCGCCTCGTGTGTTCTTTATTATCCCCGCCATATTCCCTTGACGAATCTTTTAACCGGCTTATAGCTGTCTCGGTAACAAAATAGTAAAACCATTCACGCTTATGAAAAACAATTCCACTCACCTTTTCGCGAACAACCGCGTTTGGTCTTCCGCGCTGGCCGCCGTTGCCAGCCTGGCACTGGTTGGCACCACGTTGGCCGCCGACCCGCAATCCATCAATCTGTTCAACAGAGCCGGCAACCTCCTCATCTCCGACCAGTTCAACAACCGCGTCATCGAAGTCAATCCCGCCGGCGACATCGTCTGGTCCTTCGGGCGCGGCCCCAACGATTTCTCCGCGCAATCCGTCATCGGCGTCAATGACGCCGAGCGCGTGGATACGCTGACCCTGATGGCCGGCACCGGCACGCCGCCCGGCGTGATTCCGCAGGCGCCCAACGGCGTCGTGGACAACCGCGTCATGCTGGTGAACAAAGCCGGGAAGATTGTCTGGCAATACGGCGTCTTCGGGCAGACCGGCACCGGCCCGAATCTGCTGAACACACCGGTGCAATGCACCTATCTCAAAAACTTCAACATCCTCATCACCGATCAGGGCAACAATCGGATTATCGAAGTGTCGAAGGCCAAGAAAATCGTCTGGTCGTATCCGGGTGTGAACACCAGTCCCTCGGACCAGCTCAACGGCCCGAACTCCGCCGAACTGCTCGCCAATGGCAACATCCTCATTTCCGATCAGGGCAATAACCGCGCGATTGAAGTCAACCGCAACGATCAGATTGTCCATACGTTCACCATCGGCGGCACGGCCAACACCATTGCCTTTGCCAGCCGGCTCCCCAACGGCCACACGCTCCTCACCGATGCCGGCAATGCCCGCGTCGTGGAAGTGACCTCCAGCGACAACATCTTCTGGCAATATTACACGGACACCGACACGAACAGCGTGCCCAATCCC
>CAIXPZ010000204.1 GCA_903921455.1 uncultured Verrucomicrobia subdivision 3 bacterium
CCGAAGCGGGCGAGAATGAGCCCCTTGATGGTGTCATCCGTCCACTGGCCCAGTGCGTCATAGTCCGCACCCTCGATGGTGAAGGCCGTGGCATTGTTCACGATGACGGTCAGCTTGCGCGCGAATGAATCATCATTCGTCCGCCAGGTGATGTTGTTAATCTGCGCCGTGCGTGCCGGCGTGAGTTCGATGACTTTCGGTTTGATGGCAATTGCATTCATAACTTTTATTTTGGTTCTGGTTCACAGGCTCGCAAACGCGAGCCCGGCGCCGTTGTTGTAAAGTGTTTCCAGCTCTGCCGGATCCAAGACCCGGCCCCACACGCCGAGATAACAAAATTGGCCAATCATGTTTCCCCAGAAGTGCGGCCCATTCAGCCAGAACGATTCCGGCCCTTGATCGTAATAGGGCGTCGTCGGACCCGTCAGCGCCAGCGTGCTGGATAAAGTGCCGTTGATGTAAACGCGCATTTCGGAATTGTCCGAGGTGATCGTCAGCATGAACCACGTCGCGGGTAAGACCTGGCCTTCCAACAACGGGGCAGAACTCGAATCCCAACCGCCATCGTAATGGCTGTTGAATTCATAGAAACTACCGTCGGCGCAAAAGCGCAGGCTCAAGCCCGTGCCAGCGCCCAATCCATCATCCGACACATCCGCGAGCAGAAAATTGCCATGCCAGTTCTGGAGGTTGACCCAGCAATTCACCGTGCGCGCCGAGTAGTTATCGAACACCGCATTCTTGCTATAAAACAGATCAGTTTCATTGAGTGCTTCCAGCACCAGCCCCGTCGAACCGGACGGCAGCAATTGACTGGAACCAAAAATTCCATCGGCAGTATTCAACATTTCCACGAGACCAACCTGGTCCAGATAGCTATCGCCATCCCAATACGCGGACAGCCCGGAGAGTAACGTCATGGGCGCAGCCGCATCTTCAGGTCGAACGGCATTGCTGCGTTCGGTGACTTCATTGCCGGCCTCGTCCACGCCGACGATGAAATGCAACTCACCGCCGCCGTCCGGCGCAAATTGCCGGCCATCGCCATACATCCAATAACCCTCCACGAGAATGTAAGAAGCCCCGCCGTCGAGACTTTGCCAGACGTTCCACTTGTAGGGATTCAGCAAGTCCCAATCCCACACCAACAAATCAGGATACGTCGCGCGCAGCACCGGCGCAGGCAACAGCGCATCTTCCGGCCGGATCCAATTGCTGTGCTGGGTGATTTCATTGCCGGCCTCATCCACACCAACGATGAAATACAATTCGCCGCCGCCATCGGGGGCGAACAACCGCGCGTCGCCATACATCCAGTAATCATCGACCAGCATCCAAGACGCGCCGTTATTCAGGCTCATCCAGACATTCCACTTGAACGGATTCGGCAGATCCCAAGCCCAAACCATTTTGTCGGGATACTGTGCGGCTAGGACTGGTGCAGGCAGCAAGGCAGCCAGCGCGGCACGCACACGCGAGCGGCGACGCTTTTGCGCCCACATCGCAAGAAAACCGCGACGATCAATTTTCGGGAGTGTCGTCATGCGACTCTTCAGGCTTCGATGTTTCCGTGACCTCCGGCTCAGGAGTTACAACGGGAAGTTTAGTTTCAACTGCGGCTGAAGGTTTCTCAGCCGGCGCGGACAGTCCGCAATGCGGACACACTTCACCTGGTGCCAAAGGTTTGGGCGCATCGATTTCAATCAGCGGTCGCCGCTGACGTCGGATAATGGGTAATAGTTCGTGCATAGATTTGGTTGGCTGGCGCGCGGGTGGGCCTAACGCAGTTAGTCCCGCGCGCCAGCGCATTGGCCCTGACGCAGTCAGTTGTGGTCGATGGCGACGATGCGGACGTTTTTGTTTTCAAAAACGCGCGTCCAGTTCGCGCCGTTTTCC
>CAIXPZ010000205.1 GCA_903921455.1 uncultured Verrucomicrobia subdivision 3 bacterium
CCACCTTGGCAATGTCGTCCGGGAGAATCAGCCGGTAAGTGATGTAGGAATTTCTGAACGCATTGCGCTTGTAAGTCACTCCGGCTTTCGCGGCGATGCGCGCCCAAGCGCGCGTCAGCGAATTAGCGCTGGGCAAGTCCGCCGAAATCCGTTCGCGTTTCAACTTGGCGGAGTATTTCGCCAGCCGCGTTTGCAGATTGGGCAGCAACGGCACGCGCCGCGCGGAAATTTTTCCAACGGCGTCGGGCACCTTCAAGCAACCTTCGGCCTCGGCCACCATAACCCACCACAGGCGGACAATTTCCTCCGTGCGCACGCCACTGAACGCCTTGATCTCCAGCGTGGCTCGGAGACTGTCATCGGCTGCCTCCAGAATCTTCCGCATTTCCTCCGGCGAATAAATGTCGGTGGGCTGGAGCAAATCAATCGCCTGTTGTTCGGATGTAATCTGGGTGCGCTGGTCGCGGTAGTCCGTCGTGGCGGCGGCGGCATGAATGATGCCGTGCGGTAAAAAGCCTTTCGCCTGGGCGAAATTTGAAAAGGCAATGATGCCGTGCCGGTGATTGTTCTTGTTGCGGGCATTGCCGCCAAGCCTTGACAGGTAAGCATCAACGCCGGTCGTCTGCACGGCGCTGATCAAACCCGGAAACGCATCAACGAAGCCCCCGACATACCGCTTGGTGTCGCGTAAGTGGTAGTGGCCGACGCCGCGCTTGACGAGGTGTTCCAAGTATTCGGCGTAAACGCTCTCGATGGTCGCGCCGTGGCGGACGCGCTGGCCGTGGGCAAGGTAGAAGCTGACGGCTTCGTCCAGCGTGCCGGTCTTGAGCCGATCCTGAAGTTCGGCGTATCGGCGGCAAACCTCGTCCACCTCCAAGCCCAGCGGCGCGGTGGTGGTCTGCGCCAGAATCAGCACGCGCCGGTCTTTCTCCGTGAGGTATTGGGCGCGGGCACCGTCGCGGCTCAAGCGGTTGGCGATTTCCTTGGCGAGCGCCTTGGCCTTGTCCAGCGTGTTGCGCCGCTGCAAAATCCGGCGTGCGCCTTCGTAGTGTGCAACCTGAAAAGATTGATAAACCTTGGATTCAGTGGCGCTGACCGCGTTGCTTGAATCTGCCGCCGCTGGCGTTGCCGCCCTGACCGTGACGGGCGCGGCGTAAATGGAAATGGCAACCGATCCGACCGTCACGGTCGCAACCGGTTTTCTCTCGCTGGTTAAAACACCATTGCCCATAAATAGTTTTATTGGGTGTTGGCGTTTCTGCAACGAGAGATTGCGATTTTGGCTTGAAAATATTTTCCAAGTCCGCGCGGACGGGAAAGAAAAGGAACGGCGGGGAAAGGTCTGGGGCGCGGAAGAATGTCAGGCGGCGGGAAGTTCCGCGCTGATGCAAAACTGATGCAAAAACCGGCTAAACTGACGAAACCCTTGCAAACATTGGAGCGGGCGAAGGGAATCGAACCCTCGTGAGCAGTTTGGAAAACTGCCGTTCTACCATTGAACTACACCCGCGACCCGGAAATGCTACCGCCCGGTGAGCACTTGTCAACCCGCGCGTGCACGGCAAAGAATCCCCGCAAAAAATATTAACCTGCGCGAACCGCGAAACGTCTCATGATCCGGTATGAACGCAGGAAAAACCAAAACTCATCGTCGGCCGCCGGCCTTCACGCTGATTGAATTGCTGGTGGTCATCGCCATCATCGCCATCCTGGCGGCGATGCTGCTGCCGGCCCTGACCAAGGCCAAGGAAACGGCCAAGCGGATTTCCTGCAATAACAATCTCCGCCAACTCGGCATGGCGATGCGCATGTATGTGGACGACAGCCAGGGCACGTTGCCGCCCCACATCACAGCCTCACGCTGGCCGAATAAATTTTTTGATTATTACGGCAAAAACCTGAAAGTGCTGCTCTGCCCCAGCGAAATCACCAACACGCCCGCCACCATCGGCCCATCCAACAACGTCGCCGACGCCGCGCCCCGCAGCTACTTCATCAACGGGTGGAATGATTATTTTTACAACCAGCTCGGAGCGGCAAACTATGACAGCGTGTTTCGTTCGGGAACCTATCAGACGGGCATCAAAGAAAACGCCATCCTCCACCCCAGCGACACGGTGGTGCTGGGTGAAAAAGAGTCCTTCCGGGGCGACTTTTACATGGACATGCTCGCCGGCAACGGGGACGACTCCGCCGGGGCCGTGGCGCAAGACCGGCATTCCGGCCGGGGCGAAGGCACGCAAACCGGCGGCTCCAGCAACACTTTTGCGGACGGCAGCACGCGCTACTATAAATTTGGAAAAGCCTTCAACCCGCTGAACCTCTGGGCCGTCAGCGACGCGGACCGGGTTACCTACGCCATCCAATTTTGACGCACTTGCTTCGCCGTCCGCCCGGCGCTAAACTCGCGCGATGAATTCGCTGCTGCTCACCGGCGGACGGGTGATTGACCCCGCCAATAAATTTGATGCCATTGCCGACGTCCTTATTCTGAACGGCAAAATTTCCGCCATCGGCAAAAACCTTTCCGCCCCCGCCGATGTGGAAACTTTGGATGTGAAGGGGAAAATAGTTTCCCCCGGACTGATTGATCTGCACGTCCACTTTCGCGAACCCGGCCAGACCGCCAAGGAAAACATCGCCACGGGCACGGCGGCGGCGGCACGCGGCGGCTTCACTTCGGTCGTCTGCATGCCGAACACCTCGCCGGCGATTGATTCCGCCGGCACCGTCGCGCTCATCCACGAACGCGCCGAACGCGAAGGGATTGTGAATGTTTTGGTCAGCGGCGCGATCACCAAAGGCATCGCGGGCGAGGAACTCGCCCCCATCGGCGGCTTAAAAAAAGCCGGCGTGGTCGCCATCACGGACGACGGCCATTGCGTGCAGAACAACGACCTCATGCGCCGCGCCTGCGAGTATGCGAAGATGTTCGATCTGCCGCTGTTCGACCATTGCCAGGATTACTCGCTCGTGACCGACGGCGTGATGCACGAAGGCTATTGGAACGTCGCCCTCGGTCTGCGCGGCTGGCCGGCGGCGGGCGAAGAGATGATCGTCGCGCGCAATATTCTGCTCGCGGAACTCACCGGCGCAAAAATCCATTGCCAGCACTTGAGCGCGGCGGGCAGCGTGCGGCTGATTCGCGAAGCCAAAAAACGCGGCGTCACCATCTCCGGCGAAGCCTGCCCACACCATTTCACGCTCACGGATGCGGCAGTCGCCGGCAGTGAAAAATTCTGGAACGAGGACGGGAAAATTCTAGCCGCCACCCAAAGCAGCAACCGGCCGGAGTGGCCGGCTTACGACACGAATTTCAAGATGAACCCCCCGCTCCGCTCCGCCAAGGATCGCGAGGCGATTCTCGAAGGCCTGGCCGATGGCACGATTGAAATCCTGGGCAGCGACCACGCGCCGCACTGTGATTATGAAAAAGAAGTCGAGTTCGACTATGCGCCGTTCGGCATCACCGGCCTCGAAACGGAACTGGCGCTTTCACTCTTGCAACTCGTCCACACGAAAAGAATTTCCCTGACAGACATGATTGCAAAGTACACCGTCAATCCCGCGCGTTTGCTGAATCTGGCGAAAGGCACATTGAGCGTCGGCGCGGATGCGGACGTGACCGTGTTTGATGTTGATCAAGAATGGGTTTATCAACGCGAAGATTCCGCTAGTAAATCCAAGAATAACCCCTTCTTCGGCTGGAAACTCAAAGGCAAGGTGGCGGCCACGATGGTCGCCGGGAAAAAAGTTTATGTTGAACAACCCGAACTCGCGGCGGTCTAATTCTGAAACCTATAAATTAACATTATGAAAAAAATCCTCATTGCAATCCTGGCAATCACAGCCTTCTGGCAGGTCAACGCAGCGGACGCCACCTGGCTCACCGACCTTCCGAAAGCTGAAGCGCAGGCGAAAGCCGAGAATAAAATTGTGCTCATGGACTTCACCGGCTCGGATTGGTGCGGCTGGTGCATCAAGTTCCGCAAGGAAGTGCTGGATACGGCGGAGTTTCAAGCCTACGCCGCCAAAAATGTCGTGCTGGTGGAACTGGATTACCCGCACAAGAAAGTTCAGGCAGACGATTTGAAGAAAGCCAACGCCGCGTTGAAAACCCAATACGACATTCACGGTTTCCCCACGCTGGTGGTGCTGGACAAGGACGGCAAGGAAATCGGCCGGCAGGTGGGTTACGCTGAAGGCGGTCCGAAGGCGTTCATCGCCAAGCTGGAAGGATACAAAAAATAGAACAGGGCCTTGGCCTTTGATCCGGCGCGGCAGCCCACTGTCGCGCCGGTTTTATTTATTCCGCAGCGGGAGCTTCGGCGGGCGCGGCGGGCGTGGCTACAATCTCCGTTTTCACTTCTTCGCTCAACTGAAGCTGCTCCGGCGGCACGGTGGCCAACCCAGCATCCGCCGTGACGGGCGCGGGCGGACGTTCCACCGGAATCCGCCGCAGTTCATCGGCTGCCGGTAAATCTTCCAAACCGCGCAGGCCAAAATATTCCAAAAATAATGGCGTGGTGCTGTAAAGCGCCGGCCGGCCGACCACTTCGGCGCGCCCGCTTTGCTCGACGAGGCCGCGCTCCAAAATCGTTTGCATCGTGCCGTCCACGTTCACACCACGCACCTGCTCCACCTCGGCGCGCGTCACGGGCTGGCGATACGCGATGATGGCCAGGGTTTCCAAAGCCGCCTGCGAGAGCCGCGAAGGGCGATTCTTAACGCCCACCAAAGCCTTGAGCCACGGCGCAAATTCCGGCTGGGTGACGAACTGCCACGCGCCGGCAACGCACACAAGCCGAAAACTGCGCCCCGCCGTTTCGTGTTCGCGCGCAAGCTCTTCAAGGGCGGCGGTGATATCCTCGTCCTTGGTTTTCTTATAATTCTTGGCGGTTTCGATCGCGTCCTCCGCCGTGGCGGCATTCGTTAGAATGTCACGCAGCTCTTTGGCGCTCATCGGCTTTTGGGCGGAGAAGAGCAGTGGTTCAAGAATGAATTTGAGTTCCATCTTAAAATTTAATTTGGTTTTTGTTCGTCGTTGCCAGCTGCTGCTGCTTCGCCGTTATCATCATCCTCATCATCGTCATCCTCATCATCGTCATCCTCATCATCGTCATCCTCATCATCGTCATCCTCATCATCGTCATCCTCATCATCGTCATCCTCATCATCGTCATCCTCATCATCGTCA
>CAIXPZ010000206.1 GCA_903921455.1 uncultured Verrucomicrobia subdivision 3 bacterium
CTCCGGATTTTTTCCTAATCCGTGTGAATTTTCCGAAAATCACGACGAGTTTTTTCTTAATCCGTACGAATTTTCCGAAAATCACGACGAGTTTTTCCCTAATCCGTGCCAATTTTTTCTCAATCACGCGTGATAAATAAAAAATCACGCGTGATAAATCTTTTATCGTGCGTGATAAATTAAAAATGACGCGTGATAAATCTTTTATCACGCTTGAAAAATGAAAAATCAGGCGTGATTTTTCTTAAATCAGTGTTGAATTTTTGGACAATTGGGTCGTTTTTAAGTTTAAGAGGGCAGTTCGGGTTTTCTTCAAGATGGATTGCCTTGGGTTCAAGGGTTATCAGGTTCCAAAGCGGGACGTTGCTTTCCGGTTCCAGGGTGAAAGTTGAAGGGAGAGCGTTGAAGGTTTTCCGCCTGTCCCCGTTGCAAGGGGGAACCCGCTACTTGGCTGCAGCCTCAAGCCAGATTGCCCGTCCGGAAGGACTCCGGCAGGACGGATCGTCCGCAAGGAGGGGCGGCAAAGACGGTCAGGCTTGACCCAGTTTCAGGAGGCGTTCGGCTTGTGCCGGGGTCAGGGGCGTGACGGAGAGGCGGGATTGTTTCACCAGCGGCATGGTGTTCAGCACGGCATCGGCTTTGATGCTGGCCAGGGTCACGGGCGTTTTCAACGGCTGGACCGGCGCCAGATCCACGCAGGACCAGTCGCCCTCGGTCGCGGTGGGGTCGGGATAAAACGCCCGCGCCACCCGCGCGAGGCCCACGACCTGTTTGTCGCTGACGCTGTGGTAGAAGAAGACGTGGTCGCCCGGTTTCATGGCGCGGAGATGGTTGCGGGCCTGGAAATTGCGGACGCCCGTCCACGCGGTCTTGCCGTCCTGGACGAGCTGCGCCCACGCGTAAGCTGCCGGTTCCGATTTGACGAGCCAGTATTGCATGCGGGAAATTAAACCACGGTTGGGCACGGATGGACACGGATTTTTCGAGCTGCCCCGCGGAGGAGCCTGGGCCGGAACATTTCAAAAGGATTCGCCCCCAGCCCTTTTTATCCGTGTTCATCCGTGTCCATCTGTGGTTAAAATCAGGGCGTGAACTTTGCGGAGAATCTGAATTCAATCCAACAGCGCATCGCCGCCGCCTGCGCGCGGGCGGGTCGCGACGTGTCCAGCGTAACGTTGCTGGCCGTCAGCAAAACGCATCCGCCGGAAACCATCCGCGCGGCGGTGGAGTGCGGGCAGTTGCATTTCGGCGAGAATAAAATCCAGGAGGCCAAGGCGAAGATTCCGTTGTGCCCCGGCAAGGCGCGCTGGCAGTTCATCGGCCATCTGCAATCGAACAAGGTGCGCGATGCGGTGGAGCTGTTTGAGCTGATCCAGGGCGTGGACAGCCTGAACATCGCGAAAGAAATCTCCAAACGCGCCGAGCAAGCGGGTAAGACGATGCCCATCCTGCTGGAGGTGAACGTGGCGGGCGAGGCGAGCAAGTTCGGCTATCCGCCGGCGACATTATTGGCGGAGCTAAATGAATTAAACGCGCTGCCGCGGATTGAAATCCACGGGCTGATGGCGATTCCGCCCTACACGCCGGTGCCGGAGAAGGCGCGGCCGTATTTTCAGAAGCTGTGCGCGCTGAAAGGCGAATGCGAGCAGATCCTCGGCGCGCCGCTGCCGCAGTTAAGCATGGGGATGAGCGGCGATTTCGAGGTGGCCATCGAGGAGGGCGCCAGCATCGTGCGCATTGGCACGGCTCTGTTCGGCGAGCGCGTGAGCAGTTTCCGGCGCGCGGCGGAAGGGGCGGGGGATTGAGGCGGGTGCGGTCATTTGAATTGATTCGCAATTGCGCCGTTATGAATTATTTTAGGGTATGACCGTTGAGACTTTCAAACGCGAGATGGACGATGCCGTAAAGAATTACGACCGCTACGTCATCTGCCTGCAAAAGACGCCGGACGAGTTTCTGGCCACGCTGCAATCCCTGCTGCAGAAAGCCATCAAAGCCTACGCCGGCCGGGCGGAAGGCATGCGCCACGGCATCGCATTGGACAAGGAAGTGACCATCATCCTGAGCCAGGGCGACACGGAGCGGCCGTTGTGCGGGATCTATTTCAACCTCCACTCGCCCTACAAGAAAGAGGCGCTGCCCAAGACGGTCCAGCCGTTCGTCGAGAAATCGCCCAAGCGCGCGGAATAATTATTATTGGTCGCGGACGCTGTCGCCAACTTGCGCTTCGCCGGAAGTGATGTCGGCGACGGTATTATTCTCCTGCTGCGGACCGGTGACTTTGACCTCCGCGACTTTCAAGCCGTTGCGATAGAGGAAAAGCGTCTGCTCCACCTTCGGCATCTGCGTCGCGGGAAAGCTCAACACGACAAAGCGGCCCACGAGATTCACCGAAACCACCTTGGCCGAGAGGGAGAAGTCCGGCGTGATGATGGGCTGCGCCGGAGTCGCGGCGACCGCGGGCTTGGACGGATTGGGTGATTTCGGCAGCCACGAGCAACCGCTGAGGCCGACCAGGAGCAAAGCAAAAAAGAAGATGGAAGTTTTCATGTTCAAGACGATTCAATCAATGGCTGACATTCTCCAATTTTTCCGCCGGAATCAAGCCTGACGCCTCAGATTTTAACGCAGCCGGGCCCGGCCGGCAGGGCGGCGAGCAGTTGCGCGACGGTTTGCGTCTGGCCGGGCAGAATCAGTTCCGGTGCGATTTCGGACAGGGGCTGCAATACAAAGCGCCGCGTGTGGGCGCGCGGATGCGGCAGAATCAAATCCGGCGTCTGGCGGGTTGCTGATCCGAACATGATCAAGTCCACATCCAGCGGGCGCGGCTCGTTGAGAACTTTTTTGGGAACGCGGCCCCACTGTTTTTCCAAGTCCTGCGTTTTTTTTAGCAGCGATTCGGGGGTTTCATGCGGTTGGGGAAGAAAGCCGACGACCGCATTTAGAAATTTGGGAGAGCCGGGCGGACAATCCACCGGCTCGGTTTTCCAAAGCGAGGACCGCCAGATCGGCGCGTCGGAGATAAACAGCGCGGAAGTCATCGCCTGGGAAATGGCTTCCCGGGGATGTTTCCCGGCATTGGCGCCGAGCGCGACAAAAGCGTAGTTTTGAAAATCGGGTTTCACTTCAACCCGAGCACGTCCTGCATGTCGTAGAGGCCGGGCTTCTGTTGGACGAGCCATTGGGCGGCGCGCAGGGCGCCGTTGGCAAACGTCTCGCGGCTGGAAGCTTTATGGGTGAGCTCCACGCGTTCGCCGTTGTTGGCAAAGATGACGGTGTGATCGCCCACGACATCGCCGCCGCGGATGGCGTGGATGCCGATCTCGTTCGGCGTGCGCTCGCCGACGATGCCCTGACGGCCATGGCGGAGCGCCTCTTCCAGTTGCAACTTGCGGACGTCGGCAAGGATTTCGAGCAGCGTGGTGGCCGTGCCGCTGGGCGCGTCCTTCTTGAGCCGATGGTGCATCTCGACGACCTCGAGGTCGAAGGCGGGGCCGAGAATCTCCGCGGCCTTGCGCGTGAGCCAGAAGAGCGTGTTGACGCCGGTGGAAAAATTCGTGGCGATGACCATCGGGATCTGCGCCTTCAGCGCGACAATCCGGGCCTTTTCCTCGGCGCTGTGGCCGGTGGTGCCGATGACGATGGCTTTGTGGTGCCGGGCGCAGAGCTCCGCGACGCCGAGCGTGGCGTTGTGGAAACTGAAATCAATCACGACATCGGCCTGGCCAATGATGGCGCCGAGATCGTCGCCCTGGTCCACGGCGCCGACGACGGCGAGCCCGGGGATGCGCGCGGCGCAACTGATGAGCGCCTGGCCCATGCGGCCCTTGCTGCCGGTGATGATGATCTTTGTCATTTTATTTTGGCCACAGAGTCACCGAGAACACAGAGATTCAAAAAAGAATTTTCTCCGTGGACCCGGTGAATCTATGGCAAAGGGTTACTTCAAAATGCCCGACGCCTTCATCGCGGCCTTGAGCGTGGCGCGGTTGGCGGCGCCCATTTGCACGAGCGGCAGCCGGAATTCCTCGTCAATCAAGCCAAGGATTGCGAGCGCGGCCTTGACAGGAACCGGATTGGTCTCGATGAACAGGTCCTTGAACAGCGGATACATTTTCTGATGAATCTGCAGCGCCTGCTTCACGTCGCCGCGAGCATAGGCGCGCACCATGTTCGAGACGGCGCGCGGCGCGACGTTGGAGGCGACGCTGATGACGCCTTGCGCCCCGACCGCCATGAACGGCAGGGTGAGCGCGTCGTCGCCGGAAAGGATTTCAAACTTGGGCCCGAGGGCGGCGCGGAGCTGGGAGACGCGGTCGGCGTTGCCACCGGCTTCCTTGATCCCGATGATGTTCTTGCAATCCGCCGCGAGGCGCTTCACGGTGGCCACGGAGATCTCAATGCCGCAGCGTCCGGGGATGCTGTAGAGAATGATCGGCAGCCTGGTGTTGTCGGCAATCGCCTTGAAATGCTGGTAAAGCCCTTCCGGCGTGGGCTTGTTGTAATAGGGCGCGACTTGGAGCGACCCGTCCGCGCCGGCTTTTTCCGCGGCGATGGTGAGGCCGATGGCTTCGCTGGTGGAATTGGCGCCGGTGCCGGCGACCACCTTGACTTTGCCGGCGGCGAGCTTCACCGCGAGTTCGACGATGCGGATGTGTTCCTCGAAATCCACCGTGGGGGATTCGCCGGTGGTGCCGACGGGCACAATGCCTTCCACGCCGCCCTTGATCTGGTGCTTGACGATCCGCGTGAGAGCGGCTTCATCGAGTTGACCATTCTTGAACGGGGTGACAATCGCAGTGTATGTGCCGGTGAACATAATTCAATTCAGACGGTCAGCCTCGCAGAAAAGCCCCATTTTGGCGAGCGGGATTTTTTAAGCGCCAGGCTTCGTGAATTAAAAAATCCGCCCGGCGGCGAGCGCCGGGCGGAAAGGGGATGGGCCGGGAGATGGAATCGTTCAGCTCATTTTCCACGGTGCGCGATATTCGCGGGTCAGCAGCTTGCTGGCTTCGGGGTCGCCGAGGATGGTTTCAGTCGCGTTGTCCCAACGGAGCTTGCGGCCGGTGAGCATCGAGATCAGCCCGAGATGGCCGGGAATGGCGGAGTGATGCGCGGTTTCGACCGGCGTGATGGTGGGCTTGCGGGATTTGACGCAGTCGAGAAAGTTCCGCCAGTGGCCGGGTGATTCATACAGTTTCACCTGGCGCAATTCCTCGGGGAGCGACTTGCCTTTTTTCCAATCGGGGTTCGAGGTGTCAAAGCCGCCGCGGTTCACCCAGACCCAGCCGTCGGTGCCGATCCATTTGGTGCCGCCCTTGATGTCGTTGTAGCCGCCGGCAATGGTCATGGTGATGTCCTGCGGATACTTGAGTTCGATGCGGTATTTGGTGCAGGTGTTCCACAAGGCGTCGCTCGCGGGGAATTCGCCGTGGCCTTCAATTTCGGACGGACCGGAATTGTCGAAGCCCAGACCCCAATGCGCGATGTCGCAGTGATGGCCGATCCAGTCGAGCAACTGGCCGCCGCCGGTATTGTAATTCCAGCGCCAGTTCATGTGCACACGCTGCTTGATGTAAGGTTCCATCTTGGACGGCCCGATCCATGTCTGGTAGTCGAGTTCGGCGGGCGCGTCGGTGACGGCGAGCTTCCACGCTTCGGTTCCGGGCGTGACGGTGGCCAGATCTGTCACGTTCAATGCTTTCAACTTGGCGAGCAATTCGGGCGCGGTGCCGGCAAAATCGTGATGGCCGGACGGCAGGCCGACTTCGACATGCGTGACTTTGCCGATGAGCCCGCTGCGGACGATTTCCGCCGCCTTGCGAAATTGGGCCTGCGAGCGCTGCCACGAGCCGGTCTGCCAGATCACTTGGTTTTTCTGGACGGCGCGGACGATGGACTGCTGCTCGGCGATGGTTTTGGCGAGCGGCTTTTCGCCGTAAATATCTTTTTTCTGCCGGGCGGCCTCGGTGGCGATGACTTCATGCCAATGGTCCGGCACGGCAATCATCACCGCGTCAAGGTCCGGGCGCGCCAGCATTTCGCGGTAGTCGTGATAAGCCTTGCAGTCCTTGTTTCCGTATTGTTCGTTGACGGTGTTGACGGCGCTGGCCAGATGATTTTTGTCGAGGTCGCAGGCGGCGATCACATGGCAATCGTTTTCGACCAAAAAAGATTTGGTGTTGCTTGGCCCTTGCATGCCCCAGCCGATGACGCCGAGATTGATCCGGCTCGAAGGGCTGGTCCGGCGGCTAAAACTGCTGGTGGCGCAACCCGGAAAAATGAAAGGCAGGGTGGCTGCGGCAGCGGCTGTGGTAATGAAATGACGCCGGCTAATGCCGTTTGTGTTTTTTTTCTTCATGGTGTTGACGTTGGATATATCTCATTCGCAGAGGTTGCGGCGATAAAAAAAGTTACAAATTAACTCCGGCGCCAGACCCGGTTGGCGGCGCCATTTCCTTTGCTATGCCGTGAAATCGGCTGCGAAGGGGGTTGCGATTGGTTTAATCCTCGCGTTTCGCCGGCGAGAGATACCAGTCCGGCTTGGGCACGATGTGCGGCTTGGCCGGATCGCCCAGATAATGCGGCGACATGATCTGGACACTGTTTTCGTTGAAGACATCCTGAATGTTGGCGTGGAGGCGGGCCAGAACCACCATCCGCTGATTGGGGACCTCAAGGCGGACGTTCAATTCATATTCGACGTAAAAATCGGAAAGGGCGATCTGCAGGACGAACGGTTTGGGTTCCGGCAGCAGACCGGTGGTCCGCCGCGCGGCTTCCACCAGCATGGCTTCCACCTGCCGCCACGGAGTGTTATAGCCGATCGTGACGCGGGTCGGTAGCAGCAGCCCATCCGAGTCGGCGAGGCGGGAGAAATTCTTGGTCGCCGCGCTGATGAGCACGCTGTTGGCAATGTGGACCTCCTCGTTTTTTACCGTGCGGATGTAGGTTGAAAAAATTCCCACGCCCATCACCGTGCCCTCGATGTCCCCGAAGCGCACGTAATCGCCGGTGCGATAGGCGCGTGAATAGATCAGCAGCAGTCCGCTGGCAATCTGGTTCACGAGGCTGGTGGAGCCCATGGAAATGATCAAGCCGGCAAAGATGGTCATGCCCTTGAACGCCAGGGACGTGCTGCCCGGAATATACGGGTAAGCCACCACCACCGCGCCGACCCAGACCAAAAACACCACGATCCGGCGGGTGGTCGAGGCGGTGTGGACATCCAGCCACTGGGTCTTTACCTCGCCTTCCTCCACCGCGTCAAAGAGATTGGTGAAAATCTGAACCAGCATGCGCGCCACCAGCACGATGAACACCACGACCACGAGCCCGGGCAACGCAGTCAAAATGCTGCGCCCCAGCGACAGCTCCACCGACACGATCTGGTGATGCAAATAATCCCCCCACGGCCGCAAATAAGGGAAGCACCGCATCACCTGAATGATCCAGGTGTAACCGGCAAAGGCGATGAACAGCCAGGAAGCCAGATTCATGACGGCACGCATCACGGACACAAAGTTTTTCAAACCCAGCCGCCGCAGTTCCCGCGATTTTAAATTTTCTGTTTTAGCCGCCGCCAGTCGGGTGATCCGCACTTGCAGCCACATCCGGATTTTCCTCGTCAGCCAGACCACCACCACGAGCAGGGCGGTCATGGACAGCGCGAGAACGATGGCCTTAAGCAGCTGGTCGAAGCTCGTCAAAGCGTGCATTTCAAATATGGCCTTTTGCAGTTCCGCCACCGACTTGGCGGCGGACAATTCCACCGTCTCGCCGTTGAGGGCACTGACGTCGTCCGCGGTGATTAAGAATAAGGGTTTGCCGGCTAGGCACACTTGCACGCCGGCAGGAACCGCCTGTGTGGTCACCAGCACCGACTTGGCCTTGGCCAGCACGGAGCGCAGGCGGACATCGGCTGCAGCACAGCGTTCTTCGGCGGAGTAGGTGTCGAGCGGCGCCCGGAATTTGAAAATGACCCGGTTGGCCAGAGTCAGTGGATAGCTGCCAGCCTCGGTCGTCAAGTCGGCCCCCGCGGACATGTCTTCGGCATTCGGCGGCGGGGTTATGAAGTTGGTCGGTTGGGCCCAGCCCGCGCCCACCAGCAATAGATTCAACCCGGCCAGCAACCAGAGCCGCTGCAGTCGCGCGAGGATCGGAAACCGCATCCACCGGGAAGATAATGTAGTCATATGAATTAAGCCGTTAATGAATATAACAAGGCAATGCAAACCCCGTCTGAATGATACTGATTTTATCCGACCACCAATCGTTTGTCCTATAAAATTTATCACCGCATTTTGATCATCACCTGGGGGGGGATGCCAAACACCGACTTGAACACGCGCGAAAAATGAAACTGATTGGCAAACCCGGTTTCCTCCGCCACCTGCTTGACCATCGCCCCCGGCAACTGCAATCGTTCGGCGGCGTGGTTCATCTTCAGGCGCACCAGCAACCGGTAAGGCGACTGATGGTCATAGCGCTGGAATAGCCGGCAAAGATAGGTATTGTCCAAATGACACTCTTCGGCCACCTGCGCCATGGAGCGCAGCCGCAAAAAATGCCGTTGGATATGTTCCCGGCAATGCTGGTAGGTGGCAAACGCCAGCGTCTCCTGACCCGGCAACGGCGCGCGCGCATCCGCCACCTTCAGCACCAATCCCTCCAGCAGCCGCGCACAAATCTCCGCCGCGCCGGGGGTTCCCCGCTGGCCGTTGCGGATGAGTTCGTCAAACAGTGGCACAAGTTCACCCGGCGGAAAAACCGACGCCACCGTGCCGGGTTTCAAGCGGGAGCGGACCAGAATATCGACGGATTCCGATCCCGAAAAATCAATGAAATACTTGACTAAAGTCGCTTGGGAATCCGTTGCGATAGTATGGGCTATGCCGGGGCCATATGAAAAAACGCTGCCGGGCTGGAGCGGGTATTCCGTGTCTTGCAATTTGAGCCGGCCATTACCCTGAGCCACAAATTCAACCGAGTAAAAGGGAAAGGTGCGGCGGTTAATCGCGTAGTTCGCGGCGCAACGCTCCACGCCGCCGCAGATCACGGTAAGTCTGGACTTGGGGGACGGTTTTAAGTTCAGATAAAATCGCCTGGCCTCGGAGACTTGGGTTGAAAAAAAGTCCGGGCTGGCTTCCGTTGGCTGTGGCGGGCGCTTCATGAAAAGTCAGTCATGGATATGACGGGGCCAGCATGGCGCTAGAGCCCCAGTGGGGGCAAGATGAATCAGCCGGATGGCTGAATCCGTTTGAAACACCCGGCCAGACGTTACTCGCTGATCAGGCCGAAATTTTTTCGCTCAACCCATCCCTTCCCGCTGCTGGTTTGAACAAAATTATAATTTCCCCGCGTGCGCAATCGCCGTGCCGGCTCGCCCGCAGCCAGGTTTGAAATCACCTCGCCGTCGCGGGTCGGGGTCAGCCGCAGCGGCACATTCTTTTTGAGCACGAACCCAATATTGGTCCGACTGACAACACCGATGTTTGCCGTCATGGTCGCCAGAAAAACTCCAAACCCCAAGGCGGCCAGGGATTGCTGCCAGCCGGCTTTGCGCCAGCGAAAAAAACGTGGCAACGTCATCGTGCCGACGGCCAGCCAAAGGCTTCCGCCGGCGAGCCACACCCACGCATTGGGCGGCAGCCAGGTTGAGGCGACTTCAAACCACTTCAACTGCGGCGCATCCACCTGGGCCACTGGGCGGGCGAACTTCAGGTTGGCCCCGGCGCGGGCGTCAAAGGGATCAATCCACAGGGCCTGTTCCCATGCCCGGATGGCCGTGCCGGCGTGCCCGCGTTGCCATTCGGCGATGCCCAGGTTTACCAGTGTGCCTGCCGCCGGTTGGGCTTGCGTCAACTTCTCAAACGTCATGGCCGACTCCGCAAACTGCCCGGCTTGTCCAGCCGCGATGCCTTGGGTGAATACATCTTTCGCCATCGTCCGGCTGGTTGTGGCGGCATAGAGCATAGCCGCCAAAATAATAAGGCAAACCCGGGTCATAATTTTTCCTCCAATTTCAAGAGAGCGGTGGCCACTTCCGCCTGGAGTCCCGGTAAATCAGACGGAGTTTCCGGTTGGACGGAAAACCTTCGGTCGGCTTTGGAAAATATTTTTACAATTGTTTCCGCAACCCGGCTGCTGGCGGCGGCATCCAGCTGCGCGAGCACATCGCCGCAAACCAACGCCTGCGGATTCGCGGGGTAATGCGGGGCCACCGCAATCTTCATCGCGTCGGCCACGTGTTGAATAAACGCTGCGGCATCGCCGGCCTCCGCCGCCTTCAGCATCTTTTGTTTTTGCCGCCGCAAGGCCCGGCGGGCTTGGGTGCGTCGCACAATCTCCGGGTGCGCTTCCAGAAAACGCCGCCGCTGATCCCACCGCCACAACGCCACGAATCCGAATAACGGCAGGAGTTGCAGCCCCACAAACCAGCCGCGCAGCTGCAGCGGCTTCAGGCCGGCCACCGCGCTGCCGGGCGATGGCGCAAAGCCCGTTAATCTCAACGGCGCGGCGGAGGGAGATTCATCGGCTATGGGGGCTACTTGTGTCGGCAACCCTTCGCCCGCAACCGTGACCGGCAGCGGCGGAATGGTGGCATCCACATATTTGCCGGTGGCGGGATCAAAATAGCTGAACGGAATCGTCGGGGTTTCATGAACTTCATCCGTTTGCGGGATCAAGGTGAAGCCCATCGCCGGCGGTTTATCGGCGATGATCTGCCAATCCCGCGAACGCGGTAGGGCTGGCGGCACCAGCCGCGCCAGGTCGTTTTCACCACGGAAACCGATTTTAAGGTGCACCGGCTCACCCACGCGCAGCCGGTTGGTGGATAATAGTGGCGGCTCGCGGAAAAACTTTCCCATCGCGCCGGTGAATCCCGAAAGCTCGCCTTCCGCTGGCAGCGGACGCACTTTGATTTCAGTCGGGTCTGAAACCAGAAAAACATATTTCGTCGGGCCGCCGGGAATGGACACCTGCCCACGAATGGAAATCGGCCCGCTGAATTCACGGCCGCAAGTGTAACCTTGGGCAGACACATTGAGCGTGCCCGCCACGATGGGGGTCACGGTCATGTCGCAAATGAACGCCGGTTTGGCTTGGCCGTTGATGGTTATGACCTCAACGGATTGCCGAAACGTCGTTTTATCGGTCATCAAGTTGCCGCCGTTAAGTTGGATTTCACGCAGCGCCTCAATTTCATTGGCCGGCCCGGCCGGCAGCAGCACCCGCACGCGGAAGGGCTGACCGAGAAAAACATTAGTCGCCGTCGTTTCCAGGACCAGCTGACGCGCCGGTTGGGGATTGGGATTGGTCGCCACCACGTCCACGCTCGCCGCCGGGATGGTCAAGGGTTCGCCGGAAACGTTCACGGTGAAATTGCTCACGCTGAAATGTCCCGCCGCGGTCGCCCGCACTTCGTAAATGAAGGTGGTGAGGGAGCGAAACTTGTTGCCCAGAAACTGCGTCATCTGACCGTGCGAGTTGGGGCCAAATTGCAATGCCGGCGGTGCGGGAATTTCCTCCGGCCATTGGATGGCGGCTTCCGCCGCGTCCACCGTGACACGATAAAAAGTTTTTTCGCCGGGCCGCACCATTGGCGGTTCAAACCCCGCGGTCGCCGTCACCGGCGACGAAACATCCACCGTCGGCTGCACCGTCTGAAGCTGGATCAGGCCGCCCGGCGGCAACTGCTGCGGCACCTGCGCGAGGATGCAGAGCGGCGCGAGCAACGCCGGCAAAATCAATTTATGAAACGGAAAATGCATTGCAAAATCACCAGTTGCGTCCCTGTCGATCCTTCGGCGGCGTGCCTTGTTTGTCGGTCATGGAAAGTCGCCGGCTGCCGTCAATCGAAAGGCCGTCGAGGATTTGGCCGGCCTGATCCGGCGACAGCGGCGCTTGCATCTGGTCGCCTTCGGGTCCGACTTTCTCTTTTTGGCCGGCCAGCGAATCCGGCTTGACGCCTTCCTCATCCTCTTCCTCGTCACCGGCCATGCCGGGGGGCGCATTGGGCGCAGGAATCTGGCCTTTGAGCTTGCTCAAGAGTTTCCCTAAATCCTGCCGCTGTTTGCCCATCATTCCGGCCATTTCCTGCATCTGGCGAAGGCTGTCCACGAGTGTGGCGATGCTGCGCTCGACAATCTCCGCGTTCCGCGTGGCATTGGTGTCCGCGGTATTCAATTCCGCTGTGCCCTTGAAATCATCCGCCGCGCGCTGCCATTTGAGCAGCGTCTTCCCGTAAAGTTCCATCGCCGACTGGACCGCTTTTTCCGCGTCGCGCAACTCGTGCCGCACGCCGCGACCTTCAACGTAGGCGGCGATCATCTTGTCCAAATTATTTTCCGCCAGTGCCGAACCGGCCGCGCCAATCGCGTGTTCGCCCGCCGCCAGCACCGCGTTGCCGCGGGCGGCGAGCTTCTGCGCGTCCGGTCCTTTTTTCAAAAGGTCGGAGCCGTCGGCAAACCGGGTGTGGCCGAGATTGAACAACGCCAACGGCTGCACGCGCTCGTCCTGCCCGGCGAGAGCTGATTGAAACATCTTCTCCGCATCGGCAAATTTTTTCCCAACGAGCAACTTCGTTCCGGCATTGTAGCAATCCCGAGCCGTCACTGGCTCGACGGCATTGGTCGCGTCAGCGGCCGGCGCGTGGCCGGCGAATGCCAGCAACACCAGCGGCGCGAATGTCTTCAATGACGCAAACAATTTCATGACGGCGTGGGGATATGGGTTCGCCGCGTGCCGAGGAGCGATTCCTCAACGAGCAACGCCAGCATCACGGCGATGAGCCAGTGAAAGCGGTCCACGCCATTTTTCAGGGACTGCCGCAAACCACTGGCGCTGTCCAGCGCGTGCATGGCCGAGCGGACCCTGGTAAAGCCGTCGCCCAGCGCGCCCAGCGGATAATAACTGCCACCGGTGGCTTGCGCGATTTCGCGGAGCGTGGTTTCGTCCAGCTGGCTCCGGATGATTTCACCCTTGGCATCACGCAACAATTCCGGCTGCCCGGCGGCATTCAACGTCTGGATTTCCTTGCCCGCCGGCGTGCCGACGCCGACGGTGAACACCACCACCCCGTTCGTCGCCAGTCTTTTGGCGGTGGCGACGCCGGATTTTTCCAGGTCTTCGCCGTCGGTCACCAGCACCACCATTTTATGGCGGCTGCCTTTTTCCATGGCGTGGTTCGCCTCGTTCAAGGCGCGGCCGATATCCGTGCCGGGGATGGGGATGGTTTTTTCATCCACGGACAAAAGGGTTTCCTCGAAGGCATCCGCATCGAAGGTCAACGGGCACTGGATGAATGCGCCGCCGGCAAAGGTCACCAGCCCGACGCGGCCGTGGTTTTGTTTGCGGACAAAATCCAGCATGGCAAATTTTGCACGCTGCATCCGGCTGGGCAGGACATCGCTCACCGTCATGCTCTGTGAACAATCCAAGACGAAGACCACGTCCTCGCCGAGCCAGCCGTTGCCAGCTTCCACGCTGCCCCATTGCGGCCGCGCCAGCGAAAAACCGGCCAGCGCGAAGGCCGCGAGCAGCAAGACATTTTTGAATCGCCGCCGCCCCGGACTATGTGACACGGTGAGCGATTCAACAAAATGGGGCGAGGCCATTTGGGCCAGTTGCTCCCGCCGCATCCGGGCGGCGTGCGCCTGCAGCAGCCCCAGCAAAAGCGGCGCGGCCGCCGCCAGCCAGAGCCAGCGCGGTTCGGCAAAATGGAAGTCGGCAAGGTTCATGGCACGCGGCGAAACCTGGTGTTCGCCAGAATTTGTTCCAGCGCCAGCAAGCCGAGGGCGGCAAGCAAAGGCCATTTGAACAACGGCTCGTAAGTCGCAAAGCGCCGCAGTTTCACATGGGATTTTTCCAGCCGGTCGATCTGGTTGTAAATGCTCTGCAGTTCACGCGCATTGGTGGCGCGATAAAATTGTCCGCCGGAAAGCGCGGCCATTTTGCCCAGCACGGAATAGTTCGCCGGTTGCAGCAGCAGCGTGGGAATCACATTGCCGCCGGCGTCGAGCTTCAATTGTCCGGTCGCCGGATCGAAGGCGGGCAGATTACAGGGCTGCTCAATGCCGATGCCGATGGTGTAAATCTTCGCGCCCAACGCGGCGGCGAGCTGCGCGGCGGGGAGCGGATCAATCTTGCCCATATTGTTGTCGCCGTCGGTCAGCAGAATCATGATGCGGCTTTTGCTGTTCGGCACCGCCTTCAGACGCTTGGCGGCAACCACCACCGCATCGCCAATGGCGGTGCCGAGGTCGCCGATGATGCCGACATGCAGCCGCTGGAGATTTTCAATGAGCCAGCCATGGTTGAGCGTGAGCGGGCTGGCCAGATAGGGCACGCCGGAAAAAGCAACCATGCCGATACGGTCGTCCGGACGCTTCTCAATGAAATCCTTCAACACGCTGGAGGCGATGGCAAAGCGCGATAGCTTTTCCGCCGGCTTGCCCATGTCCACCGCCATCATGGACCACGACAGATCCAGCACGAGCAGGATGTCGATACCCGGCGACTCGGTCTCGACGTGGTAGTTCGCCAGTCGCGGATCCGCGAGAGCAATGATGCCCAGCGCAACGGCCAAAAGACGGAGAAAAAACAAAAACCGGCCCGCGGCCGAGCGCGCCTTGGCGCCGGCGGCGCGGGCGATGTCGGCGCTGGAAAATGTCAGGGCCGAAAGCTTGCCCGGCTTGCCGCGCAACAGCGCATAGACCGGCAGCAGGCCGAGCAGCGCCAGCGCCCACGGATATTGAAATTCAAATTCGCCGTTCATTTGGTTGCGGACGAGGGTTCCCGCAGGTTTTCGGCGAGCGCAACCAATTCAAGCGCGCGACTTGCCGCGTTGATCGGCTGCGGGGGTTTTGTTGGAGCAAATTTCCGCACGTCGCACTCGCGCAGGAAACCGGAGAGGCGTTCCGCAAGCCCGGCACGAATCTGCGGACTGCCGGCGATGACGGCGCAAAATTCCGCCGTGGTCAGTTCCTGATTCGGGAGGTTGAAAGTATCGCTGCAATAGCGGCGCAGGCATTGGGAAACTTCGCTCAAGAGGATTCCGCTTTCAGGTTGCAACTGCAATCTGGCCAGCGTTTGCCGAGCCAGCACGTCCGGGGGCAAAACCACCGGTGTTTTGGGCCGCAGCCAGATGCAAAGAAACAAACCTGCGAGAGCGATAAATGCAAAACCGGCGAAAATGATGGTGAATTGGTGTTGTTCCCAAAATGTCGGTGCCAGTTCGCCGTAGGCCGGCGCGAGCAAGGGTAGAGCGTTGGTGTCGGCGGCGATAGTCGCGAGCGGCAGGAACAAAATGCTGGTGGTGAAAAATTTCATCCGTGACGTCGTCCCCGGCGGATTTCAAAAAACCGTTGCAGCACCGGCGCAAACGGTTCCGTGGTTTTGAGCCGCAGCGTGTCCACGCCAGTGCGGATGAGGGCACGATCCAGTTCCGCCAACCGCTCGGCATTCACATCGGCAAATATCTCACGCACCGAACCGCGGGCGGAATTGAGTTCCAGCAGTTCGCCCGTCTCGGCATCCTCAATCGTGACGAGCCCGGCATCCGGCAACGTGCTTTCGCGCGGATCATGCAGGTGCAGACAGATAACGTCGTGGCGCGTGTTGGTCAGGCCGAGTTCGGCGATGACATCCTGACGGCTCGCCCGGACGCCCGTCTCGCCAGCGTCACTTTTGGCCGCTCCGGCAGCGGAGTGCAAAAAATCCGTCAGCAGAAAGACAATCGCGCGTCGGTTGAGCACGTGGTTCAAAAAGCCGAGCGCCTGGGAAATATCCGTGGCTCGCCGTTTCGGCTGAAACATCAGCATTTCGCGGACGAGGCGAAGAATGTGGCGACGTCCTTTGCGCGGGGGAACGAACAGTTCCACTTCATCCGTGAACAACAGCAACGCAACCTTGTCGCCGTTCTTGGCCGCGGACATGGCGAGCGTGGCGGCTACTTCGGCGGCGAACTCGCGCTTCGTCCGGCTGGCCGAGCCGAAGTTCGATGACGCCGACACGTCCACAGCGAGGACGGCGGTGAGTTCGCGTTCCTCGCGGAAGCGTTTCACAAACGGGCGACCGAGGCGATGCGTGACATTCCAATCAATGTCGCGCACGTCGTCGCCGGGCATGTATTCGCGGAGTTCCTCGAAGTCCATGCCGCGCCCCTTGAAGCCGCTCAGATATGCGCCGCCCATCGTGTCATTCACGAGACGATTCGTGCGGACTTCGACGCGGCGGACGGATTCGAGCAGTTCGGTGACGGTCATGTAGCAAATTTTAAGTCTTACGGCACCGGCACCGCATTGAAAACTTTCTTGATGATCGCATCCGTGGTCACCGCCTGCGCCTCGGCTTCGTAGGTCAGGATAATACGGTGGCGCAGCACGTCGGGGCCGATGCTTTTCACGTCCTCGGGAATCACATAGTCCCGTCCTTGCAGCAGCGCCCACGCCTTGGCGGCGAGTGTCAGGAAAATCGTCGCGCGCGGCGACGCGCCGAACTGGATGAAATGTTTCACATCCAGCTTGAAGTCCTGCGGCTTGCGCGTGGCAAACACGATTTTCACGATGTAATCACGGATCTTGTCGTCCACGTGGATCTGGTCCACGAGCTTGCGCGTCGCCAGGATTTCATCGAGCGAGACGACAGGTTTCACCGGCTGCTCCGGACTGGTGAACGCCATGCGGTCGAGAATTTTTCGTTCATCGGCTTCGTTCGGATAATCAAGGATGACCTTGAACATGAAGCGGTCCACCTGCGCTTCGGGCAGCGGATAGGTGCCTTCCTGGTCAATCGGATTTTCCGTGGCGAGCACGAGGAACGGCGACGGCAGCTTCATCGTTTCGCCGCCGAGCGTGACTTGCCGCTCCTGCATGGCTTCGAGCAACGCACTTTGCACCTTGGCCGGCGCACGGTTGATTTCGTCGGCGAGAACGAAGTTGGCGAAGATGGGGCCGCGCGTGACGTGATATTTGGAATCCTGCGGATTGTAAATCAGCGTGCCGAGAATGTCGGCGGGCAACAGGTCGGGCGTGAACTGGATGCGGTTGAACTTGGCCTGCACGGCGGTGGCCAGCGTGCGGACGGACAGCGTCTTGGCCAAACCGGGCACACCTTCGAGCAGAACGTGGCCGTTGGCGAGCAGTCCGACGAGCAGGCGATCCACGAGTTGTTCCTGCCCGACGATGACGTGGGCGATTTCCTCGCGAAGAGTTTTGATCCAAGCGGAAGTTTGCGCGACTTGATCTTTTAACGATGCGTTCATGTGGCAGGAATTTAAGTCGCAGCGCAGGGCGACTCAAGTGCGGTGTTGGATTCTTTATGGGCTGGGGCGGGGGCTGGCGAATATTTCTTTGGGTGGATAAAAAGCCGCAATCGGCCGGCCGCCCCGAACTGGCCAAAAAAATTCACTGCACTTGAAATGGCCGTAAAATCAGGCGAAAAACGGTTTCGCGGCGGAAGTGTTTGCGGTTGGCATCGCCGTTGCTAAAGCCGCATAGCCAATGTGTAGTTGGCCGGACGAGCACAGCACAAACAAACCATTAAAATGAAAAAAATTGAAGCAATCATCAAACCGTTCAAACTCGAAGAGGTCAAAGATGCCCTCAGCGAAATTGGCATCGAAGGCATGACTGTCAGTGAAGTCAAAGGCTTTGGTCGTCAAAAGGGTCACACGGAAATCTACCGCGGCAGTGAATACACCGTGGATTTCCTGCCCAAGATCAAAATTGAACTTGTTATTGCGGACAGCCAGAAAGACGCCGCCATTGCCGCCATCGTCAAGTCCGCCAAGACCGGCAAGATCGGCGACGGCAAAGTTTTCGTCTCCACCGTGGAAGAATCGGTTCGGATCCGCACCGAGGAAAAAGGTGACTCGGCCCTCTGAAACAAACCAAACAAACCTCACTCGATAACGAAACGAACATGAAAAAATATCTTCTTACTCTCGCCCTGATTGCCGGCACCACGTTGAGTGCGCTGTCGCTGCGCGCGGATGGCACGAATGCTCCGGCTGCCCCGCCCGCGGCCACGCTCGACCAACGCGTCGGCGCGCTGGAAGCCTACATTTCCAACACCGACCCGACCGCCCCGCTGAAAGACACCAACGGCGTGGCCGCGACGGATGCCATCATCGGCAATCCCGGTCCCGGCCATAACGCCTGGCTGCTCACCAGCACGGCGTTCGTGCTGTTCATGACGCTGCCCGGCCTCGCGCTGTTCTACGGCGGCATGGTGCGCAAGAAAAACGTGCTGTCCGTGCTCGCGCAATGCTTCCTGATCACCGGCCTCGTGACCATCCTCTGGGTGTTCGTGGGCTACGGCATGATCTTCGGCGGCACCGGCGCGGCGGCAAAGGAAGACGTGATTGCCGGCTGGGTCGGCAGTCCGACGATCGACTGGATGCTCAAGGGGGTCACGTCGGCGCCGAACACCAATTATTCCTACTGGGTGTCGGAGAACGTCTTCTCCATGTTCCAGTTGATGTTCGCCATCATCACCCCGGCGCTCATCATCGGCGCCATCGCGGAACGCATGAAATTCAAGGCCATCCTTGTGTTCATGACGCTTTGGATGTTCATCGTCTATTTCACCCAGGGCCATGCGGTCTGGGGCATCAACGGCATCATGAACGGCGTCTGGAACGCCAATGCCAAGATCAAGGCGATTGACTTCGCCGGTGGCACGGTGGTGCACATGACCTCCGGTTACTCGGCGCTCGTGCTCTGCCTGATTCTCGGCAAGCGCAAAGGTTTCGGCAAAGAGAACTTCGCGCCGCACAGCCTCGTGCTGACCTACATCGGCACCGGCATGCTCTGGGTGGGCTGGTATGGTTTCAACTCCGGCAGCGCCTGCGCGGCCGACGTGGTTGCGGCCAACGCCTTCACCACCACCACGATTGCCACCGCCATCGCGTCGTTCGTCTGGCCGATGTGGGAGTGGATCGTCAAGGGCAAGCCGAGCGTGCTCGGTTTCTGCTCCGGAGCGGTTGCCGGCCTGGTGGTCATCACGCCTGCTTGCGGTTTCGTGACGAGCACGGGTTCGATCTATATCGGTCTCGCCGCCGGCACGATCTGCTGGTTCATGTGCTACAAGGTCAAGAGCTGGCTGGGTTATGACGACGCGTTGGACACGTTCGGTGTGCACGCGATCGGTGGAACAACCGGAGCCATCATGACCGGTATGCTGGCCCGCAACGCGGCCAACGCCAACCTCGCGACCAACCTCAAGGCTTACGTCACGGATAGCTGGTTTCAACCGCTCGTCAAGGAACAGCTTAAGGCGGTCGTCATCACCATTGTGCTGAGCGTCGTGGCCACGGTGGTCATCGCCTACATCACGAAGCTGCTGGTGGGTCTGCGTCCGACAGAAGAAGTCGAAATGTCCGGTCTCGACGAGAACGAACACGGCGAAGTCGGTTACCACGGCTGATCTTAGAACGCCAAGGAGGAGCAGGGGAGTCCACACGGCGGGCAACGCAAGTTGCCCGCCGTTTTCATTTATTAAATGACCTGCACCACCAAAGCCGTGGTGTTGTCGCGACCGTCATTTTTCACGGCTTCGTTCACCAGGAGCTGCGCGGGATTGATATTATCGTCCCTGGCTGCGGCGCGCAAAATATCCACGAGGTAATGGTCGTAAAGCCCTTCGCTCAAGCCATCCGAACAGAGCAGGAAAAAATCGCCGCGCTCACAGCCGACGGCACCGACCTGTGGATCCACAAATTGATTGGCCCCGCCCAGGGCCTTTTGCAGCACATTCCGGCGCGGATGCGTGCGTGCCTCGCGTTCGTTGATCTGGCCGGTGCGGAATAGCCAGCCGACATGCGTATCGTCCGCCGTGAGTTGGCGGATTTCTTTTTTCTTGGCCGGCAGATGATAAATCCGGCTGTCGCCGATGTGGCCGAAATACATCCAGCCGGGCGTAAACCAGCACAGGCTCATCGTCGTCTGCATGCCATGGCATTCGTCATACGAACTCCCGAGATAAACCAAGGCACGGTGAATCTGCTCGTAAAGCTCCGCCAGCACATCGGCGACCCCGGCGTTCAGGCCAGATGCGGAATGTTGGAAGGCGCGGGGCAGCAGCGTGGTGATCTTGTCCACGGCGATCTGACTGGCGTATTCGCCGGCTTTCGCGCCGCCCATGCCATCGCACACGGCGAACGTGAAATCATGATTTTCGGTCGAGGCTTCGCCAAATTTTCCCAGCCGGTGAACTTCATGCGCATCGAAGCGCAATCCGAGAAATGAATCTTCATTATTTTTGCGCACCCGGCCGATGTCGGAACAGCCAAACCATTTCACACTGACCGGTTTTGAGGTCTTCAGTTTCGTTATTTTAGTTTTCGGCTTCATGCGGCGGCTGGTGGGGCTTCAGGAAGGATCGTGGCGAACTCAAAATCAATCAGGCAAAAACGCCCGTCGGAAAAACGATAGGTCACATTGCGGATATCCGGGTCGTCGTGGCGGACGCCAAACTTCTCCAGCTCGGCGAAAAGGTCCTGCGTGCGCTTCTCATCGAGCCGCTCCACGCGGCCGCCGCAGTTGGTGGTGACGATGCGCAGTTTTTCCCGGTCAGCCTCCAGCAGGCGCGGGACGAAGTTGCAGCCAACCGTTTCGAGGTGTTTCAGAATCCGCACTTCATTATCGAAGCGCTCCATTGCGTTCGGGCCGTGATAGACCTTGAAGACCCGGCCATCAAAACTCAGATGGACCGTCGCGCGCAATGTGTCTTTCACCTTAAGCATCCGTCCCGCGAATATGGAGCATCTGGTTCGCGATGCAAAGCGGCATTGCGCGCAAAAAGAATTTATTTATTCACGCTGGCCAAATCCCTACAGAAATCACCGCTATTTCCTGAATCATGCCCGGGCTGAACCATTTTTTGCACACTGCCAAACTCGTTGTCAGCCAGTGCGGCGGCCGATTTCACGCGGTTGGATGCACAAAATTCTTGCAGAATGGCATCGTCCCTGCTCAAACTTTCCCACCGTTGATTAACTGATGCGTTTGCTTCAGTTGAATCGCAAAAACTAAATTAAACACACACACCACGCACATGGCTAAATACAAATTGGAATACCTCTGGTTGGACGGCTATGAACCCGTCGCCAACATCCGCGGCAAGACGCAAGTCAAAGAATTTGCCAGCTTCCCGAAACTCGAACAGCTCCCGATGTGGGGGTTCGACGGCAGCTCCACCCGCCAGGCCGAAGGCCGCAGCTCTGACTGCATGCTCAAGCCCGTCGCTGTCTATCCGGACACGACCAAGAAAAATGGCGTGCTCGTCATGTGCGAAGTCATGCAGCCCGATGGCAAGACGCCCCACGCCTCCAACGGCCGTGCCACGATTCCCGATGATCCCGGCGCCTGGTTTGGTTTCGAGCAGGAATATTTTCTCTACAAAGACGGCAAGCCCCTCGGCTTCCCGGATTCCGGTTTCCCCTTTCCGCAAGGCGAATATTACACCGGCGTGGGCTACAAGAACGTCGGCTGCATTGCCCGCGAAATCGTGGACACGCACCTCGACCTCTGCCTGGACGCCGGCATCAACCACGAAGGCATCAACGCCGAAGTGGCGAAGGGCCAGTGGGAATTCCAGATCTTCGGCAAAGGTTCCAAGAACTGCGCCGACCAGGTCTGGGTCGCCCGCTACCTCTTGGTTCGCCTCTGCGAAAAATACGGCGTGGACGTGAACTTTCATTGCAAGCCCCTCGGCAAGGATGTGGACTGGAACGGTTCCGGCATGCACGCGAACTTCTCCACCACCTACATGCGCGAAATTGGCGGCAAGGACTACTTTGAGTCCCTCATGGCGGCGTTCGACAAATACAAGAACGAGCACATCGCGGTTTACGGACCGGACAATCATCTGCGCCTCACCGGCCTGCATGAAACCCAGTCCATTGACAAGTTCAACTACGGCGTGGCCAATCGCGGCGCCTCCGTGCGCGTGCCGCACAGCTTCGTCAACAACGGCTACAAAGGTTATCTCGAAGACCGCCGGCCGAACTCCCAGGGCGACCCCTACAAGATCGCGGGTCGCATCCTGCAGACCATCAACACCGTGCCGACGCCCAAGAAGGGCAAAAAATAATTCAGCCGATTAAGCATCAACGGCGCGAACGAAAGTTCGCGCCGTTTTTGACTTTAATAAGAATTGAAAAGTTAAGTTGCCCCGATCGCGGCGGTCTTTAAGCTTGGCCCATGCACAGCAAGTTTATGCTCGCCGCTATCGCGCTCTCCCGAACCAAGATGCGGGCGGACTGCGGCGGTCCCTTCGGCGCGGTCGTCGTGCGGCGCGGCCAAATCGTCGGGCGCGGGTGGAATCAGGTAACCTCCACCAACGACCCCACGGCCCACGCCGAGGTGATAGCCATTCGCGCCGCCTGCCGCCGCCTGAAAACCTTCTCGCTCGCCGACTGCGAGCTATACACCAGTTGCGAGCCCTGCCCGATGTGTCTTGCAGCCATCTATTGGGCTCGGATTAAAAAAGTGTATTACGCCAATACTCGCCGGGACGCCGCGCGCATCGCCTTTGACGACGCCCTGATCTACCGCGAAGTGAACCAGCCCATCACGCGTCGCCAAATCCCCATGCGCCAGCTCCTGCGGTCCGAGGCGCTGATGGTGTTTCAGGAATGGCAGAGCAAGACCGACAAAATTCGCTACTGAAGCCGCCCAGCAGAAATTTATTTCAACTTCGCCGCAATCATTTCGCCCAACGCCGCCGCCTTGGCGATCAGTTTCCTACCTTTACCGCGCTTGACCGTTTCGTCGCGAAACGAAATCGCCTTGAGCGTGACATTTTTGCCGACAATGACCGCGTGCGCCCCGACGGGACTTTGGCAGCCGCCGCCCATTCCGCGCAAGAACGCGCGCTCCGCCGTCACGCAATGAAACGTCGCGGCATGATTCAACTGGGCGCAAATCTTCGCGATGCGCTCATCACCGCTCCGGGTCTCGATGCCAATGGCCCCCTGACCGACGCACGGCAACATTGTTTCCAGATCCAGCACGGACGCGAGCAATCCCGGCGGCACGCCGTCGCCGGTGATGGTGCCATTGGGTTTGATTTTGAATTTCAGCCGTGTGATGCCCGCGAGCGCGAGCACCGTGGCATCAATGTTTTTCAGATCGGCGACTTTTTGCATCCGGGTGGCGACATTCCCGCGAATTTCCACAATGTTCAAATCCGGCCGCCGATCCAGCAATGACATCTTGCGCCGGGTGCTACTGGTCGCGATGGTGGCACCCTTGGGAAAATCCTTCAGCGTCGCCTGGGCCTTGAAGCCGCGCGCGGTCTGGCTTGCCTTGCGATAAATCAAAACATCGCGCACATCCTCACGCTTGGGCGTGGCGGCGAGCATGAGTCCTTCCGGCAATTCAGTCGGCAAATCTTTCAGACTATGCACGGCGAGGTCGGCTTGGCCGTTGAGCAGCGCCACTTCGAGTTCTTTGGTGAAAAGACCCTTGGGCAGGCTCGGATCGGTCTTGGCCATCGAAGCTTTCTGTAACTTATCGCCTGTGGTCTTGATGATCTTGAGCTCGAAGCGCAATTTGGGAAACGCTCGACGGCATAGCGCGGCAATCATGTTGGACTGGGCTAAAGCTAGGGCGCTCCCGCGGGTGCAGATGATAATGGATTTTTCAGCCATAAAATTCTAGCCACAGATTTTCACAGATAGACTCCGATGGAAAGAAAACAACACCGGCAAAGAGCATCCGTCGGGATGATGCCGTTAATGCATGCTTCAGCTTTACCCACGGCTGGCTGAAATCTCTTACCAGACCTTGGCGCGCAGTTCCGGCGGGCGCCACATCGGGTCATTGGTTGAAATCCCGAACGCGGTGAAAAATTCCGGCGTGTTCATCAACGTGCCATTGGCGCGGAAACGTCCCGGGGAATGCGGGTCCACCGTGATTAACCGGCGGGCCTCGGCGTCGCGGACATTCATGCGCCAGACCTGCGCGAACGAGAGGAAAAAACGCTGCTCCGGCGTGAAGCCGCCAATGGTCTTACGCTGCGACGGGTCCCTGGCCAGAGCGCGTTGTAAGGCTTCGTAGGCAATGGTCACGCCGCCGAGGTCGGCCAGATTTTCGCCGAGCGTGAGCTGGCCGTTCACATGCAAGCCGGGCAGCGCTTCAAAGGAATTGTATTCATCCACGACTTTTTGGGCGCGGGCATCGAAGGCTTTGGCGTCGGCTTCGGTCCACCAATCCTTGAGATTGCCCTCGGCATCGTATTTGCGGCCTTCATCGTCGTAGCCGTGCGTCATTTCGTGCCCGATGACCACGCCGATGCCGCCGTAGTTCACCGCATCGTCCATCGTGATATCAAAAAAGGGCGGTTGCAAAATGCCGGCGGGGAAAACGATTTCATTCAGCGAAGGGTTGAAGTAGGCGTTGACGGTTTCCGGCGTCATATGCCATTCGCTGCGGTCCACGGTCTTGCCGATGCGGGCGATCTCGCGGCGAGATTCAAAAACCTCGGCGCGGCGGACATTGCCAAAATAATCATCGGGCCGGATTTCAATCGCCGAGTAATCGCGGAACGTGTCCGGATGACCGATTTTTTGGGTGAAGCGGTCAAACTTGACCAGCGCCTGAGCGCGGGTCGTTTCAGTCATCCAAGGCACGGTCGCCAAGCGGTCGCGATAAACGGCGCGCAGGTTTTCCACCAAGGCGAGCATCCGGGCGCGGGCTTCCGGCGGAAAACATTTTTCCACATACAACTGACCGAGCGCCTCGCCGAGGCTGCCGTCAATCACATGCGCAGAACGTTTCCAGCGCGGCTCCGGTTCCGGCTGGCCGCTCAAGGTTTTTCCATAAAATGCGAAATGTTCCTGCTCGAACGCCGCCGGCAACAGCGCCGCACTGGCGTTCAATAGATGCCAGCGCAGGTAAATCTTCCAATCTTTCAGCGGAATTTCCCGGGCGAGCTGGTCCAGCGCCGCGAAGAATTCCGGCTGACCGACGATCTCGTATGCCGGCACCGCAATATTTCGCGCGGAATAATATTCTGCCCACGGCAGCGCCGGATATTTATCCACCAACTCCGCGTGGGTGAACTTGTTGTAATTTTTGTGCGGGTCGCGGAGTTCCACCCGCGTGCGGCTGACGTGGGCGAGTTTGGTTTCGATGGCCAGCACCGTTTCGGCATGGGCGGCGGCGTCCGTCGGCTTGTCGCCCAGCAGCGTAAACATGGTTTCCAGGTGCTGGCGGTATTTTGCGCGAATCTCGGCGAAGCTGTCCTTCAAATAATAATCGCGATCCGGCAGCGACAACCCGCCCTGGCCCAATTCCACGGCGTAAATGGAGCTATTCTTGGCATCCGGCCCAAAGCCCATGCCGAAGCATCCACCGACGCCTTGATGGTGAAATTCCGCCAGCAAGGTGAACAGGTCTTGGAAAGACTTGACGCGGTCAATGCGCTTGAGATCGCCCTGAAGGGGCTTGAGACCGAGCTGCTCAATGCGGTTCGTATCCATCGCCGAAACAAAAAAGTCTCCGACCTGCCGGCGCGGCGAATGCGGCGCGGCGTTCGCGCGCAAGGTTTCGTCCAGAATCTCGTGGATGGAAAACCAGTTCCTCTCCGCCAGTTCCGTGAATCCACCCCAACGCGATTTGTCCGCGGGCACCGGATTATCCTTCCGCCATTGCCCGTTGGCAAAGTCGTAAAAATTTGTTGCGGGACTGATCGAGCGGTCGAGGTAATCCAGTGAGAAGCGCGGAATCTTCGGGGCGCCGGGCGCGTCTCCGGCAATGACGGCAAAACTCGCGGCACAGGCGAGCGAAAGCAGGATCTCAAATTTGATGGTCATGTTAGTTGGAACGGACGTTCAGAGTCAGACTGCCCACCGTCATTTCCGTTCATTCGCGGCGGAATATTTATTTACCGCCAGCAGGGCGGCGACTTTCTCAGCAATGATCTGTTCGCAGCGGGCCACTTCTTCCTTGCGCAGGTTCAGGTAATCGTTGGCGATGCTTTGCAGGTCATCCACGTTGTAGAGGTAAACATTGTCGAGTTCGCTGACGGCCGGATCAATGTCGCGCGGCACGGCAATGTCGATGAGCAGCAACGGCCGGTGCTTGCGGCGCTTCATCAAAGGCTCCAGTTTCGCGCGGTCGAGGATGTGGTGGGTCGCGGCCGTGCTGCTGACAGCGATGTCAATCTTCTCAAACTCATCCGGCCATTGTTCAAAAGGCACGGCGCGTCCGCCGAGCTCCGCCGCCAGCGCCGTGGCGCGCTCGGGCGAACGATTGGTCACGACGACGCCGCGCGCCCCGCGCGAGAGCAGGGCGCGGGCGGTTTTTTCGCTCGTCTCGCCCGCACCGATGACGAGGACTTCGTGTTCGGTGAGCGAGGTGAAAATCTTCTCCGCCAGTTCCACGGCGGCAGACATCACGGAGACGCTGCCGCGCTGGATGTTGGTCTCGGTGCGGATGTGTTTAGCCACATTGAACGCGCGTTGGAACGCCTTGTTCAGCCGCGCGCCGGTGTGCTTGTGGGTGAACGCTAGTTCGTAAGCCGATTTGAGCTGGCCGAAAATTTCCGTTTCACCGATGACCATCGAGTCGAGTCCGCTGGCGACCTTGAAGAGGTGATGCAGACTGTGCGGCTCGGCAAAGGTGTAAAGTTCATCGCCCAGCGCGCCGTCGTAGGCGTGGTGTTCGATGAGAAATTGTTTCATCCGCGCGAATGCCTCCGCTGGTGCGAGCGGGGTGACGGCGTATATTTCCACGCGGTTGCAGGTCGAGAGCACCACGCCCTCCGTGGTGAGGCCGGCGGCGCGCATTTCTTGCAGGGCGACAGGAATCATCTCCCCGGCAAAGGCGAAGCGTTCGCGCAGTTCGACGGGCGCGGAGCGGTGGCTCAATCCGATGACGACGACGCTCATTTAATTATGCAGGCCGGAGTAGTAGTTGGTGATACCGAACGTCAGCAGCAAAAACACAAAAGCCACGATGACGCCGATGGCGAAGCGCCGGCTTGACCTGCCGAAAACCTTATACGCCACGAGTGATTCCAGATACACCAGCCAGAGTAGCGCGGACCAGACGACTTTGGGATCCGAGAAATAAGCTTTGCCTTCATGGCTCGGCAATCGCGACCCGGCCACGAGGCCGATGGTGAGCAATCCGAAGCCCACCGCCACGAGCCGGAACGTAATGAACTCCAGCCGCTGAATGGACGGCAGCAGCGACAGCAGCGCGCGCAGCTTGTGGAATTTCAGGTCGTGCCGCTGCATCAGGAACATGCCGGCCGCCACCGCCGCGAGGCCGAACGCCCCATAGGCCTGCAGGATGGTAGCCGCGTGCAGGCTGCGCAGGGCGCCCGAAAATTCCGGTTTCGGCCCGTGCGGCGGATCGAGTGACGGCATCAGGGCGAAGATGCCGATGGTGAACAGCACCGGCGCGGTGAAAGCCGCCAGAAACTTGAAACGCGGCAGCAGCGAATAGACCAGGCACGCCAAACCCAGTGCCCAGAGCAGAAACGTGGTGGCCTCGTAGAGATTGTTGACGGGGCAACTGTGCAGGGTCATCCCGCGCTTGGCCATGGCCAGCGTGTGCAGGGCGACGCCGCCGGCGAGCAGGAAATAATTCACCCACTCGTCCCGGCGAAAACCTTTGCGCCACAGAAAAACGGAGTAAATCGTGCTCAAACCGTAAAACGTCACGGCGAGCAAAAAGCAATGTCGGTCAGTGAACCAAGCCATTCCGACAGGTTAAAGGCGCAGCCGGACGGTGCAAGCGGCAAGTGTTTCAATCCGCCATTTGAACCCACGCGAAAATGGATTACACTGGGTGCATGAAAGTCCTGGTCGCGATCCTCCTGATGCTGACGGCTGTCCGACTGGCGCCCGCGCAGACGAACGACACGGCCATCGACGTGGGCGCACTGCTGGATTCCGCCCAGCAGTTCGCGCAGGACAATCTCGACCCCGACGTGCTTCAGGCGTTGCAGTCGGTGGATCGCAGCAAGGTCGAAGAGTATCTCAAGCACTATCAGGATTATCTCCAGGGGGATTACGTTTTGGACCTGGCACAGTTGAAAGACGGGGCGGCGACCGTGCTGCCGCTGCTCGATGCGCACGAGGAAACCCAGCCTTACGCCGCGTGGTTGCGCGAGCGGCTGGATTATTTTGACGCGGCGGAGGAAATGAACAAGCTCGCGCCCCCAGCCCCTCCGGGAACGAATCCGCCACCGCGCCAGCCGAACCCCTCCTTCGCGGCGGAGCAGCAAATCTGGATCAAGAAAGTCACGCCGCGCCCCTGGCCGGCGGGTGCGAAACAATTCGTGCCGCAGCTCAAAGCCGTTTTCGCCGCCGAAGGAGTGCCGTCGGAGCTGGTCTGGCTGGCGGAAGTGGAATCCGGTTTTAACGCGACCGCGCGGAGCCCGGTCGGTGCCGTGGGCCTCTTTCAACTCATGCCGGCGACCGCGAAGGATCTTGGCTTGAGCCTGTGGCCGTTCGACCAACGGAAACAGCCGGACGCCGCCGCGCGCGCGGCGGCCAAGTATTTACGCTTTTTGCACGGGAAGTTTGGGAGCTGGCGGATGGCTGTGGCCGCTTACAATTGCGGCGAGGGCACGGTGCAGCGGGCGCTGAAACGCTATGGCGCTACCAGTTATGAGCGCATCGCCACGCATTTGCCGGCGGAAACCCAGATGTATGTGCCCAAGGTCGAGGCGACCATCCTGCATCGCGAAGGTGCGGCGCTGGAGAAATTGAAAACGGCTTAAAGTTTCCGCAGCGAACCATCCGCCTGCATCGCCGCCACGAGGTTGAAGACATCCCGTTGGGAGCAAAACGCCACATCCGCCCGCAATTCCGGCAGTCCCAGCAATCGCCGGCCGTTGGTGGAACCGGCGATGGCTGCCGCCAAATCAATTTTGGCGCGCAGAAAATATTGCCGGGCAATTTCCGTGGCGTCGGCAGGTTCACCCGCAAGCAACTCCGCCAGCGCCCCGGCGGCGAGCACATCTTCCCGGGCCACGTCTTCGCCGGTGCCGGCGCAGACTAGGAGAACTTCCGCCGGTTGCAGCCTGGTCAGAAACTTCGCCGTGGCGGACAGGTTTAGGAAAGACCCGGCCATAATCAACTTCGCGTCGGCGCAGGCGGCTAGGGCGCGGGTGCCGTTGGTGGTGGTGCTGACAATGGTCTTGCCGCGCATTTTTTCCGGCGTGAACTCGCGGGGCGAATTGCCGAAATCAAAATCCACTCCGCCCGACTGGGCAGCGCGGATGCGGATGCCGTCGCGTTCACCGGCGAGCAACACCTCCGGTTGCTGCTGGCGGCGGGCGACGGCTTGGGAAATCTCACAGACGGGCAGGATTGCTTCGGCGCCGTGGTGCAGGGCGGTGACGAAGCTGCTCGTGGCGCGGAGGATGTCGAACACCACGCAGGAGGTGTCAGACAAATCACGGCGGGCGAGCGCGGGCAGTTCCAGCGGCGAAAGGATGGTTTCGATGGTCATCGTGAACGCGAGCAAGCTTATGCCAATTTCGTTCGCATGTAATGGAAAAGATACTGCTGCGCATACCCGGCATGCGGACCGAAATGCGTGGCGGCGAATTTACGGAGACGCGGCTCGCTGGCGCGACGTTTCGGGAAATAGAGTTCCTGCAAGGCGCGTTCAATCCACACATCCACCGGAAACGCCGTGTCAAACCCGTAGGCGAAGAGCAGCACGCAGTCGGCGATCTTCCCGCCGACGCCACGCAAGGTCATCAGCTCGGCGCGGGCCGAGGCATAGTCGAGGTTGCGGAGTTTTTCCAGATTCAGTTGGCCGGCGGCTATCTGGCGCGCAGCGTTCAAGAGGCTGGGTGCGCGGAAACCCATTTTGCAGTCGCGCAATTCAGCCTCGGTGCAGGCCGCCAGCCGCCGGGGTGTCGGAAAGCAGGCGAGGCCGGCGCTCAACGGGTGGCGCTGGTCAGTGAGCGCGGGACTGGCGGCGTCCGCCCAAAGCGCCGCTCCGTCATACGGCTCGCCAAACCGCTCGCAGAGCAGGGCGACGATCTGGCGGATTTGCACAATCTGCTTGGTGGAGGAGAGGATGAACGAGGCGAGACATTCCCACGGGTCTTGCCGGAGCAGGCGCAGCCCATGACAACGGACGACGGCGGTGCGCATGGGTTCGTCGTCGGGAAAGGTTTTCAAGATGGCGCGCAAATCCACGTCGGTCTGAAGAAACTCGCGGAGAAAACGCCAGTCATTCACCGGCCCGGCGGCCTGAGCATGAATGCCCGTTTCCGTTTGGGTGAGCCGGAGAAAATGTTTTCCCAGCACACCCATCCACGCCTGGCCGTTGCGCTGCCAGCGGAAGACCTGGCCGGAATCCAACGTGGCCGCGAGGTCATAGTCGCGGACGGGCAGGAGGATTATTGACTGGTGGGGCCAGACTCCCGGCGAGCCGTCATTTTTATTCGTCAAACGCGGCTCGCGGGAACGATCGCCCCACCGTGTTGGTTTTGCGGGCATTTTTATTTCAAACCGTAGCAGCCGAAGATCTGGACGCGGTGAAAGATACGGCCGTCGCTGATGCGGATTTCCCGGAGCCCGAGATTGGTGACGGATTCAAATTGTTCCGCGAGTTGCTTGGGCACGCGGCCCAGCGGCGGAAGGTCACGATAATTAATGGGTTGGTGGCGGAGCCATTTCCCGAGCCAGCCCGACTCCAGCTTGTAGGCTTCCAGGTGATCCACATAGATCGCATTCTCGCCGTGGCGATGCTGGCGGTAATCGTATTCGTCCCAGAAATAAAACTGGTTGCCGGCCTTGTCGCCGCGGAAACAATAGACGAGGGGCGTGGGCGAACCAACGGCAGCGCGGGCGGCGGGCGAATAGAACGAGTAAAGTCCGGTGGCGCCGTAATCGTCGGCAATGATGAAGGCGTTCGTGCCGAACTGCCGCCGCTCCTTTTCAACCACCTGGGCGGTTTCGCGCCAGCCGTCCGTCCGGTGGGCGATGTCCACGTCGCCGGGCAATTGAGCAAAGACCACCTTCATCAGACTTGGATTGTGGAACAAGACGACGATAGGCAGGCCGATGATCACGCCGGTGAGGAGCAGGCGCTTGGCGGCAACGGGACGCTCCTGCCAGTAAAGCGCGGCGAGACAGAACAGCGGCGGGATGGCGGCGATGGGCCAGTTGGCCTGCACGCGCGAGTGCAGGCTGTAAAGCCAGTAGCCGTAAAACAGCGGCGCGCCCATGCAAGCGAGGAACAGCCAGAGCGGTTTTTCAACGCGGCGATTCCAAAACGCCAGGCTGGCCCACACCATGGCGCAGAAGAAAACGGGATTGAGGAAGCCCGCCTGCGCGCCGAGGAATTCAAAGAAGTATTTTAACGTCGGCTGCCATTGCTGGTCGAGCTTCGCATTGCCGGCGACGTGAGTGAGCGTCACCCAGCCGTGCTGCGCATTCCAGATGACAACGGGCAACGTGCACAGGGCGAAGACGCCGAGCGCGAGCCAAGGGCCCGGCTGGCGAAGGCGCCGGCGAGCGACTGGTTGCATGGCAAAGAAAATCAGCCAGCAGACGAGTTGCAGCGCGGCGGTGTATTTGCAGAGGAATCCGAGGCCGATGGCCAGGCCGACCACGAGCCAGTCGCGCGTCTTGCCGCCGGGCTGCAAGGCGCGCCAGCCGGCGATGGTTGCCCACATCCAGCAGAGCACGAGCGGCGGGTCAATCGTCATCAGCACCGAGCCGGCGCACAGCAGCGGTGTGGCGAGCGTGGCGATGAGCACCCAGAACGCGGTGCGTGGTCCGGCTTCGCGCGCGAGAAACCGCAGCATCATGAAACCCATGATCGCCGCGATAAGCGGCGAACAGAAGCGCACGCCAAAGGTTGTGTCGCCGCCGATGAGCGTGCCGAGCTTCTGGAACAGGGCGATGCCGAGTGGCTTGCTGTAATACGAGAGCGCGAGATGCTTCGACCACGTCCACTGATAGGCCTCGTCGCCGCTTAAATCCAACGGGCCGGCCTTGAGATAAATCCACCGCACCACGAGCGCGAGGACGACGACCAGATAGCCGAGGTGAAGCCACTCTTTGCCAGAAGTTGAGGGTTGAGAGTTGAGAGTTGAGAGTTTCGGATTCAGTAAGTCCGGCAATCGAGCGTGCCATGCCGGGAAGAATCGTTTGCCGGAAAAATTCCACAACCATTGGGCTGATACAAGCAGGGCGATAGCGTAGCCCGTGCCGAGAATGGCGCCGACGGTCACATCGGTGGGGTAATGCACACCGTTATAGATGCGGGAAAATGCCACGGCGGCGGCCAGCGGGAACAGGAACCACGCGCTGCGCCGATAAAAGAAAAAAGCGACCGTGGCCAGCGCAAACCAGTTGGCGGCGTGAGCGGAAGGCAGGCTGCGGCGGTTGGCTTTTGGTGGTAACGAACCGTCGGGCAGCGGCATAATGTAACCGGCGCCGACTTTGAAGTCGTGCGTGTCTAGCATGTAAAGCCGGGCGTCAGGGTGCGTGACGAAAGGACGTGGGCGCGAGACGGACTGTTTGACGGTGTTGATCACCAGCCCGTCGCCGAGCGAAACCACCAGCACCATGAGCAGCGCACAGAGTTTTAAACGGGGCGAACCCCAGATCAAAACGAAGGGAACCGCAATGACGACCGCAGCAAGCCATGGCACATTATAGCCGCTCAAGACGGGCATGAGCCAGTCGAAGAACGGATTGGCCAGCGTGCTGTTGACGAAATGAAACAGCACGTTGTCAATGGATTGTAGCCAGTGCATCGCGGGCAATGTAGCGGGAAATATAAAGTTGGAAAACTGAATTACTGGATTGCCTCACGGTGTTCAGCGCGCCGCGGTGTCCGGGGAAGAATTGATCTGTTCCCTCACCTCGAAACGGAACATTCGTTTCTGCATCCAGCGCACGGCGAACAAGTCGTAGATCGTGACGAACAATCGGTTCAGCACGCCATAGTTGCTCTGGCCGGTGAGCCGCGTGTGGTGGCTGATGGGAATCTCCGTAACGACAAACCCTTCGATGCGGAACAGCGTCGGCATGAACCGGTGCATGCCTTTAAAAAATTTCAGCCGCGCCGCGCACTCGCGCCGAAAGATGCGGTAGCCGCAGGCGGAGTCGCTCACGGTTTCGCGCGTGATGCGGTTGCGCACGCCGTTGGCGATCTTGGAGGAAATCTGGCGAAGGCGGGAATCGCCCTGGGCGCGGGCCGTGACGCGTGAGCCGCAGACGCAGTCGCACCGGTCGCGCTGGATGGCTTCGAGAAAACGGGGGAGTTCGCGCGGATGATTTTGCAAGTCGGCATCCAGCGTGGCGATGTAACGGCCCGTTGCGGCCTGGATGCCCGCCCACACCGCCGCCGACTGGCCGCAGTTCCGGCTTAGCCGCACGGCGCGGATCCGTTTGTCCTCCGCGCCAAGTTTCTCCAAAATATTCCAAGAGTCGTCGCGGCTGCGATCATCAGCGATGACGATTTCGTAAGCAATGCCGAGCGGGCCGAGTGCTTCACGGATGGCGGTCACGAGGGGAATCAAATTACCCTGCTCGTTGAAACAGGGGGCCACGACGCTCAAGATGGGAGCTTCAGTCATGCGATGGTCCAAGACTTAATACGCAACGAGCGAACGCACGGGGAAACCTTTCAGTTGCTGACGACCATCAAGAAACTTCAGCTCAATGAGGAAAACAATTTCCAGAATATTTCCGCCGAGTTTTTTGACCAGCGAGGCGGCGGCGCCGGACGTTCCGCCGGTCGCGAGCAAATCGTCCACGAGCAATATGCGCGCGCCGGGTCTGAGGGCGTCGGTGTGGATGGCGACGGTGGCGTGGCCGTATTCCAGCGCGTAATCCTGTTCGATGGTAGTGAAGGGCAGCTTGCCTTTCTTGCGGACAGGGATGAAGCCGGCGTTCAACTTGGTCGCGGCGGCGGCGGCAAAAATAAAACCGCGCGCATCAATGCCCACCACGGCGTCGATGCTGCCGGGCTTGAATTTCTCGGTGAGCAGTTCAATCGCGCCGGCGAACAGCCGCGCATCGGCCAGCACGGGGGTGATGTCTTTGAACTGGATGCCGGGCTTGGGAAAATCCGGAACGTTGCGGATGGCGGCGGCGATTTCCGCGGCGGTGACAGATCGGGGCATGGCTTAAAGTTCCTTGGCTTTGGATTTTTCGAGTTTTTCGATCATCTTGCGGAGCTTGCGCAACGCGAGGTTTTGGATCTGGCGGATGCGCTCGCGCGTGACGCCGAATTTCTCGCCGACTTCTTCGAGGGTTTTTTCGTTGCCGCCGTCGAGGCCGAAGCGGTAGCGCAGGATCGTGGCCTCGCGCTCGTCGAGATGTTTGACCATGTCTTGCAACATGCCCGTGACGGTCTTGTCCTCCAGTTCGTCGTAGGGATTCACGGCGCGCTCGTCCTCGACGATCTCGGAATAGCTGTTGGAATCGTCGTCGCCCACCGGCGCATCGAGCGAGGCGGGGCGGATGGACGCGGTGCGCATCTGCGAAACGCGCGCGGCGGTGGTGCCGATTTCAGCGGCCAATTCCTCGTCGGTGGGTTCGCGGCCAAATTCCTCCTGCAACTTCATCGCCGTGCGGCGCATCCGGGAAATCTTGTCCACCAGATGCACGGGCAGCCGGATGGTTTTGGACTGGTTGGCCAGCGCGCGCTTGATGGACTGCTTGATCCACCACGAGCCATAGGTCGAAAGCTTGCCGCCCTTTTTCGGGTCGAAGCGCTCGACGGCTTTCATCAGGCCGATGTTGCCTTCGCTGATGAGATCCAGCAGCGGCAGGCCGATGCCTTCGTAGTCGCGGGCAATTTTCACGACGAGGCGGAGGTTCGCCTTGATCATGTGCTCGCGGGCTTTCTTATCGCCTTTCTTGATCTTGGCGGCGAGTTCGATTTCCTCCTGGGGCGTGAGCAATTTTACCTGGCCGATTTCGCGCAGGTAAAGGCGGATGGCGCTGTCGCCGTCCATGCGTTCGGATTCGCGGCGGAGAAACTGCGTGGTATCACCCTCGGCCGGTTTCGTCACCGGCAAATCCGCCGGCACCGTGATGGGGGGAGGCGGGGGAACGACCACCGTCGGTTTTGCCGGCGCGGAGAATTTCTTTTTCCGTTGAACCGGCTTGGGCTTGCGTTGATTTTTTTTAGCCGCCATGAATGCGCAAAAGTTAAACTCGCGCCGCGCCGCCGCAAGCAAATTAACTCAGTTCCGGCTGTCGCGCGCGGCGGTGATGTAATACAGCAGCGTCAGTAACGAGCTGACCAGCGCGGCCACGTAGGTGAGCGCGGCGGCGTTTAGCACCTTCGCCACGCCCGCCCGTTCGCTCTCGCGCACGAGGCCGAGGCGGAACAATTGTTCCTTGGCGCGCGCGCTGGCGTCGTATTCCACCGGCAGCGTGACGAGCTGGAACAAAGTGATGATCGCAAAGATGGCGATGACGATGGGCAGCATGACCTTCATCAGCCCCATGAACATGCCGAGCAGCAAAATGCCTGTGTAGGCGAAACTGGCGAACTGCGTGATCGGCACCATCGCCATGCGCAAGTTGAGCATGGCGTAAGCCGCCTGATGTTGCAGCGCGTGGCCGGCTTCGTGCGCCGCCACGCCGACTGCGGCGATGGAATTGCCCTGAAAATTCTCCGAGGACAAAAATAAAGCGCGCTTGGTCGGATCGGAGTGGTCGGTCAGCTTGCCTTCGACTTCTTCGACCGGCACGTTGGTCAGGCCGGCGTTATCGAGAATACGCCGCGCCGCCTCCGCGCCCGTCAGGCCGGAATCCACCGGCACCTGGCTGTATTTGCCAAAGGCGGAATGCAGTTTCATCTGCGCCCAGAGTCCGATCAATAGTCCGGGCAGCATCACGAACAACAGGTATTTGTAATCCCAAAACATAAAAGTATTTCTATCAGTGAATGGACACCGCCGATGAGAAAACATTCAATCCGCTATGTCCAAGCGCGGTGAAATTAAAGCATAAAAAGCGTCGGCGCGCAACGCTTCGCCCAGCGGCTGCTAATCGTTTCCGTAGGACCAGCCCGAGTTATTGCTCCATTCCACCCAACGGGAATCATCCGCGCCGCCGCCGTCCTCGCCCAGAGCGGACATCTCCCGACTGCTGGCCGCCGTCTTGGCATACACCACGGCCTGCTGATAATCCTGATACGCCTGAGCGTTTCCGATGTAGATCCGGTTATGCGCTGGATCGGGGAAAACGTAGAACGTCTTACCATTGACCTTGGCCACGCTCAATTTATCCGCCGGCAATGATTTGAGGTGCTGCAACTGCTTGTCGGTGCTGGCGACCACCGGCTTGAAGCCGGCGTCCGTGAGCATTTGCTCGGTGTGCTTCGTGGTGGCGCAACCGGTGACCAGCGCCAGCAGGAGGATGGCGCCGAGGAACTGAAACGAGGTCAGGATTTTTTTCATAATTAACGGTTGCCCATTCTCGACAACTGGTTTGCGGGAGTCAATCTTCCGGCTTGTCCAGATATTCACCCGGGGGCAGGTCGGCGTAGTTCTCGAAGTGTTCCGGCTTGAGGGGTTCGGAGATGGCGTGCTCGCCGTTAAACCATTGGCCGAGGTCGATTAGTTTGCAGCGGTGGGAACAAAACGGACCGTATTTGCCCGCGAACCAGTCGCCGGACTTCTTGCAGGTCGGGCATTTGACGACGCGCATGCGGCTACCGGGTTTCGGTGGCAATCTGCTTGAGGTCGCTGATGACGTTGTCTGCGTCATCGGTTGGCACACCGGCATCGGTGAGAATTTTTTTCACGCCATCCAGTAAAGTCATTTGTTGCGTTGCCGCAAGGTGTGCGCTGTTGAAGAAGGCATGAAGGTTCTGCGCGAGCCGGGCGGTTTGCGCGGTCAGGCCTTTTCGACCGCTGACGGCGGAGATGAGGTGGCCGGCCAGTTGCTTGACGGAGGCGGCGGCGGCTTTCTTGCCGGGCGCGGCGGCGGCAGATAGGTGATTCATCAACGCGGCGCGTTGGTCTGCACCGGCGGTGGCATCGGCGGCGCGGGTCAGCGCGTTTAAATCGGCGCGGAGGTCCGCAATGTTCTGGAGCGTGGCAGCGAGCGCAGGATCGGTGGGCGGCGCGGCGGGTGTACCGGGCGATGTCGAGGTGACGCCTTGACGCGCGTTGCTCTGGTTCACATCGCGTTTGGCCTGATCCTTGGCGATATTGTAATTCACATCGGCCAGCGCGGGACTGGCGAGAGCCAGGGCCGCGGCAAGGGCGAGAAGGATTTGCATAAGGTCACTCGTTGGCGATCAGTGGATTCCTTTTGCCGAGCAGCGAAATGTAGTCCAGCAGGATGTGCTGGGTTTCATCGAGCATAGGATCGAACGGCGGCGGCGATTTCTTGTCGGCGGCGGCAGACTTCATGGTGTTGGTGCCGGTCACGGTGTTGGTGACCGTCGCCATGATATTCGTGCTGCTGCCGGAATAGGACGCGGCGGTGTTGGTTTCGGTTTCTGCTCCAAGTTCCTTCAAGCCGGACTGGGTGGAATTTTTCACGGTGATTTCATAGACCTTCACGCCGTCCGGTTTGCGGGCGATGCGCTCAGCTTCGCGGGCTTTGTTCTGGTGATAAACGCGGTCGCGCTCCTTGATGGTCTCGCGTTCGTTGATGGAGGCGGTTTTGTCGGCCTGCGCTTTCAAGAATTGATCGATGTCCTGTTTGACGTAGGCAAAATCCTGATTGGTCGCAATGCGTTCGTCCGAATGCAACTTGAGCGGAGGCAGGTAAGGCCGGACGAGATTCAACTTATCGTAGTTCGCTGGCCGGATGGTGTCCCACGGCAGCGGATTGTCCAGGGAGACTTCGCCGACCTGCGTGGAGTAGTTCAGCACATCGGGCAACACCAGGTCCGGCTCGACGCCCTTGAGCTGCGTGGAGGCACCGCTGACGCGGTAGAATTTACGGATGGTGATTTTAATGGTGCCCGGGTCGTTGGTGATATCGGGCATGACCTGTTTCAGCTGGTTCAGGTTTTGCACCGTGCCTTTGCCGTGCGTGGAGATATCGCCGACGACAAGCGCGCGGCCGTAATCCTGCAATGCCGCTGCCGCGATCTCGGAGGCGGAAGCGCTAAAGCGGTTGATCATCACCACGAGAGGCCCGTCGTAAAGTTGCGTCGGGTCAGGGTCGGTATCTACTTGGACCCGTCCGTCCGGATCACGGGCAAGGACAATCGGGCCGTCCTTGATGAACAGGCCGGTGAACCGGATGGCCTCCTCCAGCGAGCCGCCGGGGTTCGAGCGCAGGTCAATGATGATGCCGGAAACTTTTTCCGCCTTCAGCTTGTTGATGAGCTTGGTGACATCCGCCGTGGTGCTCCGGGGCGTGGTCTGGCTGCCGCCGGGGCCGAGATTCACGGTGGCGTAAAAGGAAGGCAGGTCAATGATGCCGATGCGCTTGCCGTCGGGATATTCAATCAGCTTCGCCTTGGCCTCGGAATCTTCGAGCTTGATCTCGTCACGGGTGAACGTGACGACCTTGCGCGCGGTGCGGTCGGTGATGGGGCTGATGGTCAGGCGGACTTCGGTGCCTTTCGGCCCGCGGATCTGCTGGACGACTTTTTCGAGATCCATGTCCACGACGTCCACCGGCGGCTGATTGCTCTGGGCAACGGCGATGATGCGGTCCTTTTCAAAAATCTGTTTGCTTTTCGCCGCCGGGCCGCCGGGCACGAGCGCGCGGATGGTGCAATAGCCGTCGTCCTCGTTCAGTTGCGCACCGATGCCGACCAGCGCGAGGTTCATGCCGATGGAAAAGTCCTGCGCATGCGGCGCGCTCATGTAGTCCGAGTGCGGATCGTAGGCGTGGGCCAGGCCGTTGAGATAAGCCTGCAGCACGCCGTCGCTGTCCCAGTTGGTGGTCAGGCGGAGATTCCAGCGGTAATGCCGGGCGAGCGTGGCGGGAATGTCCTTGGCCGCGTCGGCGGGCAACTTGACGACGAGGGTGCCGTTGGTCTCGGAGATTTCGCGTGACAATTTTTCCTGCAAATACTCGTAGCGCAGCCGCTGGCGCCAAAGTGCTTTGGCCTCGTCCAAATCTTTCGGGAATGGCGCATGTCGGCGGTCGATGACGATTTTTTCGTCGGTGTTGAATTTGAATTTTTCCGATTTCAACAATTCCGTGACGTAGGCGTCGTGCTGCAGGATGCGCTCGGCGTAGCGGTCGTAGACGGCAAAAGCCGGCGTCAGGTCCGCCGTGCCGTGTTCGAGGGTGAGTTTGTCGAGGTTCGTCCGGTAGATCTCAAACTCCGTGAGGTCGCTTTGGAGGAAGTTCTCATGGCGCGGATCGAGCGAATTGACGTAGCCGTCAAAAAACTTCTTCGATACCTCGGTGTCCATCGGCATCTGCGAGTAATGGTAAGTCTCCAACAGCGATGCCGCGACGCGAGCGATGCGGGGATCGTTGGGGCCGGGCTTAAGACTTTTGGCCGGCAGCGCGGGCAGGACGGGAGCAGCCGTTTTGCGGGATTGGCAGCCGGCCCAGATGGCCAAGGCTACCGCCGGGATGATCAGGGCCAGGGAGAAATTTCTCAAGCGATGCATGTTGGTTTTCGTAAACACAATTTGACCCAAGATAGCCCAAACCGTTCACCGAGGAAAACAAATTGCGCAGCCAGTGGCAAAATCTGTGGAGCGCATTAACCGCTTGGCCGCAACCAAAAACCCATGATGCCGGCGGCAAGTCTGCGTTTTTAGCTGAAGTTTGAACGAAAAGCGGATTGCCTTTGTCTGCTGAATCCAGAATTATTTGCCTTCACAAATCTAAATCGCATGAAAAAATTTATAATTGGATCCATTATCAGTCTCGGTCTCGCCTCCGTCGTTATGGCCGAGGGCACCAACTTGTTGAGCGACCAGAAATCCCGCGTCAGCTACGCCATCGGTATGATGCTCGGTCATAACTGGCAGCAGCAGGGCTTGGAAGTGAACCCCGACATCGCCGTCCGCGCCATCAAAGATGTTCAGGCCGGCGGCACAACGCTCCTCACGCAGGAGGAAATGCAGCAGACGCTCACCAGCTTCCAGCAGGAATTTCGCGCCATCCAGCAAAAGAAAAAAGCCGAGCTGGGTTCAAAGAACAAGGCGGACGGGGAAGCCTTTCTCGCCGCCAACAAAGGGCAGCCCGGCGTGGAAACGCTGCCGGACGGCCTGCAATACATCGTCCTCACCAAAGGCACCGGGGCAACCCCCGCCGCCAGCGATACGGTGACCGTGAACTATCGCGGCACGTTGATTGACGGCACCGAGTTTGACAGCTCTTACAAGCGCGGCGAGCCGGCGAGTTTCCCGGTTGGCGGCGTCATCCGCGGCTGGACCGAGGCGTTGCAGAAAATGACGGTCGGCTCCAAGTGGAAACTTTTCATTCCGTCCGAGCTGGCCTACGGCGAAAACGGTCAGCGCACCATCCCGCCGAATTCCACGCTGATCTTTGAAGTTGAATTGCTGTCCACCAAATCACCCGCGCCGCCCGCGCCGGCCCAGCCGCTCACCAGCGATATCATCAAGGTGCCGAGCGCCGAGGAAATGAAGAACGGCGCCAAGATCGAAGTCATCAAGCCTGAGGACGCCGCCAAGGCTGCCGCCGGCGCAAAGTAAAACCCCGGCCGGTTAACCGCTTACCCGAGGCCCCTTCCGTTTACGGAAGGGGTTTTTGGCGTCCGCCTCCAAAATCATTTGCGGACATTGAACAAAATCCCGCTGCTGCCGTCCAACTACTCACTAAACACCATTGGTGTAGTTACAATACATACGACTATGAAATTGATTTCCAAACCACTGTTCGGGCTGTGTGCCGTTGCGGCTGGCACCGCCGTCATTCTATCCGTTTCGCATCTCACCAGTTGGGGACGCGAAGGCGGTTCGCCTGCTTTCAACGTCTCGGCCACCCCCATCAACCGCGACGCGCGGCTGGGCACCAGCTTTGCGCCCATCGTCAAGAAAGTCGCGCCGAGCGTCGTCAACATCTATTCCACCCGCTTCATCAAGGAGCGACCCATGCGCAACCCGCTGATGAACGATCCGTTCTTCCGCCAGTTCTTCGGCAATCAATTTCAAGGCGATGGCCGCGAGCGCACGCGCAAGGAGCAAAGCCTCGGCTCCGGCGTCATCGTTTCGCCGGACGGTTATATTCTGACGGCCAATCATGTCGTTGCCGATGCGGATGAAATCCAGGTCGCGGTCCCTGGCAATAAAAATGAATTCAACGCCAAGATCATCGGCCGCGACGAATTGACCGATGTGGCCGTTCTGAAAATCCAGTCGGCCAACAATCTCCCGGCCGTTACGCTGGCCGACAGCGAGCAGCTTGAAGTCGGTGACGTCGTGCTCGCCCTGGGCAATCCTTTTGGCATCAGTCGCAAGGATCAGGTTCCTTCGCCTTCCGTCTCGATGGGGATTGTCAGTGCGCTCGGCCGCAACGGGCTGCCGGGCTTCAACCAGTATCAAAATTTCATCCAGACCGACGCCGCCATCAACCCCGGCAATTCCGGCGGCGCGCTGGTGGACGTGGAAGGCCGGCTCATCGGCATCAACACCGCCATCGTCAGTCCCAGCGGCGGCAACAACGGCATCGGCTTCGCCGTGCCGATCAACATGGCGCGCAATGTCCTTGAGCGGCTCGTCAGCGGCGGCAAAGTCACGCGCGGTTATCTCGGCATCGTGCCGCAGGACGTTGACGCCGACCTCGCCAAGCAGTTCAATCTGCCCACCCAAAGCGGCGCGCTCGTCGGCGACGTGATGCCCGAAACCCCCGCGGCCAAGGCGGGTCTGAAATCCGGCGATGTGATTGTGGCCATCAACGGCAAGCCGATCGAGGACGCCCACGGCTTGCAACTCACGGTTTCGCAGATCAGCCCCGGCTCGTCCGTGGCGGTGAAAATCATCCGCAACGGTTTTAATAAGACCCTGAACGTCACGCTCGCCGAACTTCCCGGCAGCGAAATCGCCGGCGGCAATCCGGATAATACCGACGCCGGCCCCGGCATGGCGGATGCGTTGGACGGCGTGACCGTGGCCGATCTCGAACCGTCGGTCCGCGAACAGCTCCGCGTTCCCGCCGCCATCCATGGCGCGCTGGTTTCCGAAGTGAGCAATGAATCCAATTCCGCCGATGCCGGCCTCCAGCCCAACGACCTCATCGTGGAGATCAATCATCAGCCCGTCACCAGCGCCGAGGACGCCGTGCGTTTGTGCAAAGCCGCGCGCGGCGAGCACATCCTCGTCAAAATCTGGCGGCGCCTGGACAACTTCGCCGGCACGCGCTTCTTGAGCGTGGACAACACCAAGCGCGAGAAAAAGTAACCCGCTAAATCGTTTAAGCTTCGGATCGTTCAAGCGTGAAATGCGAATTGCTTTTCGCATTTCACGCTTTATTGTCCAAATCACGATTTAACCGTTTAACGATCCAACGATCCACCGAAACCCGATGGCCGCCCAATACAAAGATTATTACCAGACCCTCGGCGTGCCGCGCACCGCGACCGCCGATGAGCTGAAGAAATCCTTCCGCAAGCTCGCGCGCGAATTCCATCCCGATGTCGCTAAGGACAAGAAGAAGGCCGAGGAGAAATTCAAGGAGATCAACGAGGCTTACGAGGTGCTCTCCGATCCCGACAAGCGCAAGAAATACGACGAGCTCGGCGCGAACTGGAAGTCCGGCGCGGAATTTCGTCCGCCGCCCGGCGCCGGCGGCTTCGGTGGCGGCCAGCCCTTTCGCGGCGGCCGGCCGATGAGCAGCGAGGATTTCTCGACGCATTTCGGCGGCACCGGTTTCAGCGATTTCTTCGAACAGATGTTCGGCGGCCAGCGGCGCGGCGGGTTCGGCGGGCGGGGCGGGTTTGCCGAGGAAGAACCGGCGGCGGAGGCAAGCCGCGACATCGAGGGCGACATCCTGGTCACGCTCGAAGAGGCCAAGCGCGGCTCGCTGCGCACCGTCACGGTGCGGCGCGAAAACCGCACCGACTCGCATCAGGTCAAGATTCCGGCGGGCATCACCGAGGGCCAGAAGCTCCGCATCGCCGGGCGCGGCGAACACGGCGGCGATTTATATCTCCGCGTGCGGCTCGCCAAGCATCCTGATTTCGAGGTGGACGGCCACAACCTCATCTACGAACTTGAACTCGCGCCCTGGGAAGCCGCGCTCGGCGCGGAGATTGCCGTGCCGACGCTCGATGGCAAGGTGAACATCAAAATTCCCGCCGGCACCGCCAGCGGTCAGAAGTTTCGCGTGCGCGGTCGCGGCTTGGGCAAAACCGGCGACCTTCATATCACCGTCAAAATCGTCGTGCCCGAACATATTTCCGACGCACAGAAAAAATTGTGGGAGCAGCTCGCGAAGGAATCGAAGTTCAATCCCCGCGATTGAGACCGGCCGCCGGCGGCCGGGTTCGGAACCGTGTCTTGGCGGTTCACCGAGGTACGGGGGAGAAACTTGGGCGCGATTTTGTCTCACTAAATCGCATTAGTGTCGCTCCCGGTTGCGTGGTAGAGACACTAGAACGCGTTCGGGAGCCACAAAATCGCACCGTTGAAGCACGACAACGCATCCAAGTGACACTGAAACACGTTCGAGTGCGACTGCAACGCGTTATCGAGTGACTCGGAGGCAATAAAGTCGCTCCCAAACGCGTTCAAGTGTCTCTATAACGTATGCAAGTGTCACTAAAACGCGATTTAGTGCCAACAAAATGCGTTTTGTAACGAAGATAACCGGCCTAAAATCGTAACAACCGACTAAAATTAAACATTTTATGCGGGAAATAGCGTCTTTCCCGGTTGATGAGCCCATTTCCTCGTTGCCATGTGGGCTGGGCGGCGCAGACTGACGTTTGCGGGGGCTGGTTTGACGGCCAACAAGCGGTTTGTCTGCGAAAAAAGCCCGCTGCTGGCATCGGGCGTGACAAATAAGTGGAGTTGGGGCAATGTTCAGACTCATCTGACGGAGTGGTCAGGGATGGAGATTTTGTTTATGAAACTAAACTTTGGCCGGCTGCTGCGGCTGGCCAGCTTCGTGTGTTTTTCCGGCAATCTAACGGCGCAGACGGATCTGCCCAAACTGGCCGCCGCCAACAACGCGTTCGCTTTCAAACTGTTGAAGCAACTCAACGCCGACCACCCGGGCGGCAACCTGTTCGTTTCGCCCTACTCGGCGGCGACGGTCTTGCAGATGGCGGCGAATGGCGCGGGCGGCCAGACGAAGCAGGAAATGCAGGAGGTTCTGGAAACGACCGGTCTGGCGCCGGCAGCGCTCGCGGCCGCCAGTCAGGCGGCCAGAGGTATCCTCAATGCCAAAGACACCAACCTCATTCTCACCACGGCCAATGCGCTGTGGTATCGGCAGGGGTCCAGCATCAAATCGGGCTTTCTGGTAGCGAATCAAACGGTGTTTTCGTCCACCCTCATGCCGCTTGATTTCAGCAACGTGCCCGCCGCCGAGCGCCTCGTCAACCAGTGGGCCAGCGACCAGACCCGCGGGCGCATCACCGGCATCGCCGACGGCCTGATCACGCCTGCCACGGATTTGATTCTGGCGACCGCGATTTATTTCAAAGGCGCCTGGCTCGATCCCTTTGACCAGCAGCTGACGAAGCCGCGTTCCTTTCATCCCGCTGCCGGCGCGGCGAAGCGGGTGCCGATGATGGAGTTGTCCCAGCAGTTCCAGTATCGCCAAGGCTCCGGCTATCAGGCCGTGCGGCTGCCTTACATGGGTGGCGATCTGGCGATGTATGTTTTCCTGCCCGACCCCGGTTCCAGTCCGGCCCGGCTGGGGCAAATCATGAACGGCGACAAGTGGCGGCGCGTGACGATGCCGGGTTTCCACGAGCGCGAAGGCACGGTGGTGCTGCCGAAATTCAAGCTGGAGCAGACGCTGGAACTGAACTCGCCGCTCCAGTCGCTCGGCATGAAAACGGCCTTTCGACCCAAGGCGGCGGATTTTTCCGGCATGTTCAGTGACGCGCATTTCATTTCCGCCGTGGTGCAAAAAGCCTTTGTGGAAGTGGGCGAAACCGGCACGGAAGCGGCGGCGGTAACATTGGTGTTGAGCGAAGCGCCTTCAGCCGTAGTTATGAATCCGCCACCGCCGTTTGAACTGACGGTGGACCGGCCGTTTCTGTTCGCCATTGTGGATGCGCGCAGCGAAATGATTTTGTTCCTGGGCGTGGTGAATCAGTTGTAGCACCTTTTGGCCGAGCGCCGTCTGTTTTTTATTCCCAATGGCGGTGCGCCGCCGCTGCGCCGCTACGCCGGAATTGACCCGTTGGTTCATCAGCCTTAACTTCCCGCATGGCGAACGCCAAAAAAACCAAACGCAAGGCCGCGCTACTCGGCGTCGGGCTGGATTCCGACGGCCACAAACGCGTCACCCGGGGCGATAATTTTCTCCTCGTCGGCGGCACGCAGGAGACCCATGAGGTCATGACCGAGAAGACCATCAAGCTCAACGAGAAGCTCAAGGCGCGCGGCAAACAGCTCGACACCGTCAGCCGCGAGGAATTCGACGACATCGCCCATGAGGTCGGGCTGAAGAAGCTTCCCGTCAAGTAATCCGCCGTGAAGACTGTTCTCCACTGGTTTCGCCGCGATCTGCGCGTCAGCGACAACGTTGCCTTGAGCGCGGCGGCGCAGCGCGCGGAAACGGTCATCCCGCTGTTCATTTTCGAAGACGCCTTTCGCACCGGCCCGGATGTGGGCGCGGCGCGGCTGGCGTTTCTGCTGCAGTCCGTCGAGTCGCTGCGCAAAAATCTCGCGGAGCTGGGTCACACGCTCGTCATCCGTTGCGGCAAGTCCGAGGAAATCCTGCCCGCGCTCGCCAAAGAAGTCGGTGCGCAAGCCGTCTTTGCCAACAAACGCTACGAGCCTTACACGCAACGGCGCGACGAGCGCATCACGCAGGCGCTGTTGAAAATCGGCGTGGGCTTCGAGCTGTTCAAGGACGCGGTGATGTGGGAGGAAACGGAAATCCTGACGCAGGCAGGCAAGCCTTACACGGTCTTCACGCCGTATTCCAAAGCGTGGAAGGCGAAGGCTGTGCCCAAACCCGTCGGGAAAATCGGCAATCGGCAATCGGCAATCGGCAATTACCCCAGCGATCCGTTACCCCCGACGCCGGACGCCGCCGGCTATCCGCTGACGCAACAGATTCCCCCCGGCGGCGAGCGCGCCGCGCTGGCGTTGCTCCGCAAATTCATGGCCGGGCCGGTTTATGAATACGGCACGAGCCGCAACTTTCCCGCGCTGGACGGCGGCTCCAATCTCTCGCCGTACCTGCGCGCGGGGACGATTGGCATTCGCACGATTTTAGCGGAGTTGAAACTCGCGAGGGCCAAGGCGGAAAGCGAACCGCGGAAAGCGGAAAGACAGGCGAGCTGTGACATCTTTTTGAACGAACTGATCTGGCGCGAGTTTTACGCGCAGGTGTTGCACAACTTTCCGCATGTCACGAAAGGCGCGTTCCGACCCGAATACGACCAGCTGCAATGGTCGGACAATCAGGGACACTTCGCCGCCTGGTGCGAAGGCCGCACGGGTTATCCCATCGTGGACGCGGCGATGCGCTGCCTGAACGCTACCGGCACGATGCATAACCGCCTGCGCATGGTGGTGGCAATGTTTCTGACGAAGGATCTGCTCATCCATTGGCAGTGGGGCGAGCGCTATTTCATGAAGCAACTCGTGGATGGCGATATGGCCGCGAACAACGGCGGCTGGCAATGGAGCGCGGGCACCGGCACGGACGCCGCGCCGTATTTCCGCATCTTTAACCCGGTGTCGCAGGCGGAGAAATTTGACGCGGGCGGAACATTTGTGCGCCGCTGGCTTCCCGAGCTGAAAGATTTTCCGGATGATGTGATTCAGCAGCCGTGGGAAAATCCGCTGCTGCTTTCAAAGTCGAAATACGCGCCGCGCATCGTGCTCCATGAAGAACAACGCGGGAAATGCCTCGCGATGTTCAAGGCGGTGAAGGGCTAAGCCTTCGTCAAATCCACGAAGTTCTTCAGCAGTTGCAGGCCGACCTTCTGGCTTTTCTCCGGATGGAACTGCGTGGCGAAGACATTGTCGCGCCAGACGGACGAGGCGAAGTTGTCGCCGTAATCCGTGCGCGTGGCGACGATGGCATCGTCCACCGGCTGCGGATAAAAGCTGTGCACGAAATAAACGTAGCTGCCGCTGGCGATGCCGCGATAGAGCGGGCAATCGGTCTTCACGATCTCCAGCTGGTTCCAGCCGATCTGCGGAATCTTGTGGCCGGGCTTGGCGGTGAAGCGGACCACTTTGCCCTCAAACACGCCGAGACCGGCGGCGCAGGAATTGAATTCTTCGCTCTTCTCGAACAGCGCCTGATAGCCGACGCAGATGCCGAGAAAAGGTTTGCCGGTCTTGATGAAATCCTTTGCCGCTTCGAGCAGTTCCTGTTTGCGGAGCGCGTTGATGCAGTCGTCGAACGCGCCGACGCCGGGCAGCACGAGGCCGCGCGCGTCGCCGATCTCCTCGGGGCGCTGCACGAGGCGCACGTCCGCGCCAACCTTGAGCAGCGACTTATGGACGCTGCGGAGGTTGCCGGAGCCGTAATCAAGCAAAGCAATCACGCGATTATTCTAGCCACAGATGAAACCCAGAGAAACACAGATTTTGTTCAGGCGGGCAGGGGAACCTTGCGGACGCGGGCGGCAAAATCGTCCACTTCCTCCAGCTTTTCAAAGCCGACGTTCAGCACATCCACGCAGCCGAGGCCGAGAACAAATTTCACCGATTCATCGCGGCGCGCGTCGTCATTGCGCAGGCGGCCCTCGCCGATGAGTTTCATACCCACGACGCCTTTGCCGGCGGCGTGTAGTTTCTGGAGCACTGGCACGACGGCTTCCGGCGGGCCGTCCATGCTCATGCCGTAGGGATTGATGCGGGTGTGGACGGATTCCACCCAGGGTTCGGCGGCAGCGGCCTCCAGGGCGGCGAGCGAATGGCAGGAAACGCCAAGCGCGCGGATTTTCCCCTCCGCCTTGAGCTTCGACAACGTCTCCATCTGCGAGCGCAGTTGCTCCGGCCAGTCCGGCGCGGTGACGCAATGGAGCAGCAGCAGATCAAGATAATCCGTCTTCAGCTCCTTCAGGAAACGCGCCACGACAATGTCGGCGGCGGGACGTTCGGGTTCGGGAATGCCCCCATGGTTCCACCAAATCTTGCTGATGAGATTATATTTCTCGCGCGGAATCCCCGCCAACGCGGGGGGCAGATAGGTGTGCGAACCGTAAAGATCGGCCAGATCGTAAGTGCGGACGCCGCGTTCGTAGGCATCGCGGAGCAGGTGCTGGAAGGGTTCCCGCCCCTTGCGCGTCTGGTTGGACTGGCGGTTGCCGCCGCGCATTCCCGTGCCCATGCAGACGCGCGAGAATTTTAATTCCGTCCGGCCGAGTGGCACCAGAGCGTAGGGATCAAATGTTTTTGCCTGCGCGCTGTCCGCCGCGCCGAGTTGAGCGCCGAGTTGAGCGCCGACCAAAACGCCGCCGACGCCAAGGGCGGATTTTTTCAGGAATGCGCGACGCTGGATCTTCATGACTGGGGCGATTCTGCCAAGGCGCGTTCCGTCTTCAAGCGCAATTGTCCGCAGGCTGCGTCGATGTCGCCGCCTTTTTCGCGGCGGAGGGTGGCGGTGACGCCGAGTTTCTCCAGCGCCGCCAGAAAGCGTTCGCACACTTCTTCGGCGGGACGATGCCACGGCAAGTCTTCGACCTTGTTGTAGGGAATCAGGTTGACCTTGGCGTAAAGCCGGTTGGCGAGCGCGGCGAGCGGGCGCGTCTGTTCCAGCGAATCATTGATGCCGGCGATCAAAATATATTCCAGCGTGATCATCCGGCCTTTCAGCTTCTGATAGTCCTCGCACGCGGCGGTGAGTTCGCTGAGCGGATATTTCTTGTTCACCGGCATGATGCGGTTGCGAACTTCATCCGTCGCGCCGTGAAGCGAAATGGCGAGGCGGAATTGCATCGGCTCGACGGCGAGCTTGCGGATCTGCGGCGCCAGGCCGCTGGTGGAAATGGTGATGCGGCGCGCGCCGATGCCGCCGCCCCACGGGGCGTTGAGGGTTTTCAGCGCCTGGATCAAGTTGTCGTAGTTGGCGAGCGGTTCGCCCATGCCCATGACGACGATGTTGTTGACGACGCGGTCCGCGGCGGGTTCCAGACTTTCTTCCTTGGGTTGCGCGGCGTGCCAGCGTTCGACGGCGAGAATCTGCTCAATGATTTCGTGGACGCCGAGATTGCGCTTCCAGCCTTCGAGGCCGCTGGCGCAAAATTTACAGCCGTAGGCGCAGCCGACCTGCGTGGAGATGCACAGTGTGTGGCGGTCGCTGGCCTCGCCATAGAGCGCGGGGTTGGCGGGGATCAAAACGCTTTCGATGAAAGCGCCGTCGGCCAGCTGCCAGAGAAATTTTTGGGTGGTGTCGCTGGCGCCCTGTTTGCGGGCGAGTTCGAGGGTCGAGAGGGAAAAGCTTTCGCGCAATTTTCCGCGCAGGGCTTTCGAGAGGTTGCTCATCTCATCCCAGGCGGTGGCGCGGCGGGCGTAAAGCCAGTCGAGCAGCTGGGTGACGCGGAAGGCGGGCTCGTTCCACAGTTTGAACTGCGCTTCCAGTTCTTCGCGGGTCAGGGATTTGATGTCGGTCAGCACAGGGGCAAGATAACCGACAGCAGCGGGGTTGAAAGCGAAAGAATGCGCGGCTAATTGCCGCCCGCGCCTTTGATGGATTGTTGCATGCGCCGCAGGTCCAGCAAATCATCGTTGCTGTAAGAACGCTGGCCGAGTGACAGCGCATTTTTTGCCGCGCGCCATTTCCAGCGTTCCGCATGGCCATCGGCGAAGGTGAGGTTGCCGCCCTGCTGGTGGCGATCGGCGGGAATGTCCAGCCAGTAGGTTGACCAGTAAGGATAGTCGGCCGGAATGACGCCAAAGGTGGAATCCCAAATGTCATTCTCGTCCGTGTCAATGAAGACGAACAGGGACGTTGGCACTTTGATTTCCGAGCATTTCCGAAAATGATTGTCGGCGGCGCAATTCGCGCTGTTGCTCATATTATAGCTGCGCTTGCGTTGAATCTGCGGGAATCCGTCCACGGTGGAATGGTCGGACGGGCAATGGTAGATCGCGGCGTTCTGATTGTAGAGGAAGAGGAGCGAGGTGGCGGCGGTGATTTCATTCGTATCCAGGGGGGCCAGGCCGCGACACCAGGTCATTTGGTCTTCGCTGGTGGGACCCGTGGGGGAGTTGGTCGTGCCCATGTCCACGGAATAAACAAAATTGTTGGGTGTGATCACATCGCCGTTGTCATGCGCATACATCTGCCAGCACAACTGCAATTGCTTGAGATTGTTTAGGCAAACAATGGTATACGCGCGCTGCTTGGCCTGGCTCAGGGCCGGCAGCAGCAGCGCCGCGAGAATGCCGATGATGGCGATCACCACCAGCAGTTCAACCAGCGTAAATCCCCGTTTGTTCGTCTGAATGCACATGGCTTGGTCAGCTCCTTTACAATACCTACACAGCAAAAAAATGCCACTGGAAACCAGCAGCGTAATCGCCCGCGATGATGGTTCTTTGGCGAGGACGAAGGTAATTCCAAGTCGGCAGCTGGGCGGGAACGGCTATTTCAGTCGGGTGGCGTGTTCCTGCAGCCAGATGACATCGGGATTGTTGGGCGAAGCAAATTGGTCGGGAATCTCGCCGTTGCTCATCAGCGGCGGCATGGTGCGGTCATCGCGCCACCGTTTGATTTCAGCATGGCCATCCACAAAGGAAAAGCCGCCGGCGCGATGATGGTAGCTGCCGGGCAGATCGTAGAAGCCATCCTTTTCGGGATTGTCTGCCCAGCCGCGCATGTCGGTGGCGAAGTTGCCCCAGTCAATGCTGTCTTCCCGCATGTCCAGAAGCAGAAAAGTTCCGGTTGGGCCGGGGCTGATGAAGTCGCCGGTTTTCAGGAACACGCGCCACGGGTTGCCGCCCCGCGTTCCGGGCGGATAAGGGTAGGGGTTGACCCAGCCCGCGCCACCGGACAAGCCGCCGTCGTAGCCCACATATCCGCCGATCCAAAAATTCATGGCCATGCTGCGCACCCGGGATTTTTGCTCGCCGTTGACGGTGACGAACGAATAGTCCGCCGGGCATTTCCAGATGGCGGCGCTCTTGCCGCAATAATTCCAAAGCGGACTCTTGGCGATGTCCTGGTTCACATCCCAATTCGAGGGATTGTTCGGATTGAAATCCATCTGGCCTCCCACCCAGGCATGCTTGCTTTCCTCATCCAAGGCGGCCGGTCCATACGGCCAATGGCTGGCATAGGGAAAAAAATCATTGTTGTCATCCACATACATTTTCACGGCGATGGCCAGTTGCCGGTGGTTATTCATGCATTGGATGGCGTAGGCCTTGAGTTTGGCCTTGCTCAAGGCGGGCAGCAGCAGCGCCGCCAGAATGCCGATGATGGCAATCACGACGAGCAACTCAACCAACGTGAAGCCGCCGGTGAATAACCGGCGGCGACTCTGGTTGACGGGTGGCTGGCGCATGGGTGACTTCAAGAGAAATTAGGCCGAATCACCGTACACGCAACCGAAATTAATACGTCAGCAGTTCAAACTCCCGCAACCCCTTCTCGGTCAATTGCCACCGGCTGCCATGCTGCACGACCAACTTGCGGCAGGGATGCGCGTGGTATTCCGTCTCGTTCACCGAGAGCAACTGCACTTTTGCCACTCCCTTGATTTCCGACGCGGCGCGCGGCATCAGCGCGAAGGCCACCCCGTTATAGTTCATCGCGATTTCGTAGCCGGCGATGCCTTCCTTGTCCGCCCTGGGGTTTTTCAGGACGAGCGGCGCGTAGCGTCTGAGATAGGAGAAATTCGTAGCCCGCACCAGCACGCGGCAGAGTTCCGTCTGGCTGCGGAGAAAGGTCAGCAGGCTGAATTTTTTCACCGGATTATGTTCGCCGAGCAGCACGTCGCGCGGATCAATACCGTCGAGGTTCTGGCCGTTCCAGAGACCGTGGTCGTTGCGTTCGCCGGGCAGGTTTTTTCTGAACCACGCGGAGAAATTGTCGTTCACCAGCAGGTTCAATTCAAAGTGCAGGTGTGCGCGTTCTTTGCCGATGCGTTCGGCGGTGTTGGAGGTGCGGCCCATCGTGGCGATCAGTTCGCCGGCCTTGACCGTTTTGCCCGCCGCGACCCCGGCCGCGATCTCGCTCAAGTGCGCATAGACCGAGTAAATCTCAAGGCCTTCGACGAGGTGGCGGATGACAATATATTTGCCGTAGTTGGAAAGCCCGCCTTTCGGGTTCACATACATCACGGTGCCGTCCGCCGTCGCGAGAATGGGGTCGGTCGGCTCACCGTGGCGGTCGGTGTGCTGGTGGAGAATGTCCAGGCCCTCGTGCATCTGCCAGCCGTCGGTGCGCACGCAGCCGAAACTGCCAGTGGTCCACGAACGGTCAGGCGAGGTGGGAGCGAAGAATTTCAATTCCTGGCCCACGTCAAAAAGCGTGTGGTTGGCCGTCGGAAATTGAAACGGGGATTGGGCCGGGGAATTGAAGCCGCTGAAAATGATTCCGGCCAGCGCCAGCCGACGAACACCGGGGAACTTCATTTCATTTTCCCCTTGGCGATTTTCTTGGCCATGTTGTTCAGGCCGACGACGAGTTGCTTGGCTTCCTCATGCGAGGCATCGGGGGTGAACGACAATTCCCCGTTCGCGATGCGATGGGTGATGATGGGCGCGGCCAGCCAGCGGCTGTCCACGGTCTTGTCGCTCCATTGGCCGAAGATGACAAAATGTTTGCCGAGGTAGGCCGAAGTATATTGCTCCAGCGTGTAAGTTCCCATCTGGTCAAACTTGAGCAGCACCGCGTAGCCGACGGGGGTGTCCAGCAGGGTCGCGCTGACGATGCTGGCCTCGGTCAAGACGGGTTCGGTATTGATCGTCACCAGCACCGGATTCGAGCGGATGACGGACACCGTTTCACCGGAGCCCATCAACTGTGCGCGGTTTTCCACATGAACGCGCAGCGAGGAAAGATGCTTCTCGGCCTTGCTTTTATCCGTCTGGCAGCCCGTGGCCGCCGTCAGGCCGATGGCAAGGAGTAGCAAATAAAGGTTGAAACCGCGCGCGTAAAAATTCATAGTGACTAACACAAAATCGCAACCAGCGAACAAAGTAAAGACGATATGGGACAACAATACAACAAAACCGAACATAAAAAACGCCGCAAGGCCTACATCAAACGCAAGAAGGCCACCATCAAGGCCAAAGTCGCCGCCAAAAAGAAAGGCTGATCCGGCGCGCTAATTCTTCAAGGCCGTCTTCGGACGGCCTTTTTCTTTTGCATCGCCGCGACGGCAATGGCGCGACGTGCCCAGGCGACCAGTTCGGGCGCTTGCTCCAGAATTTCCGGGGGCACTTCGTGGTAGCTCATCGTCAGCACTTTACCTCGCGATTCGTAAGTGAACGGCCCCATGCCGCGTGCGGTAAAATCTAGCCGGGTTGCGGCGTCCGTTTTAAAAAACAACCGACCCTCGTCGAGAATCGCGAAGAAATGCTCGTCCTGATACAGCCCGTGCGCGCCGAATATCGCCCGCGCCCGCGCCTCCGGCAGTGCGCCCAACTGATCAAGCACAAATTCTTTGAAGGAGTCGTCCGCCACGGTTGATCAGAGGGTTTGGCGCGGCACGGTGGCCGTGTAGAGAAGTTTGCCCTGGTCATCGATCATCCGCACGTCCAGTTGTTCCGCTGACAATGCCGCTGCGATGAAGCCGGAGCAGCTGCCTTTGGCAAATTTCGTATGCGGATTGTTCCCGGTCTTGCGGGGCTTGGAGCCCGCCCCGGAACAGAAAAGATTCACCTTGCCCGCCAGCAGATGTTGAAGGTCATGGTCGTGGCCGTTGACGTAGGCCTGCACTTGATGTTTTTCCAGCAACGGCAGGATGTGCTTGACGACATAAGGGGTGTCGCCATGTTCGCCGCCGGAATAGACCGGATGATGGGCGATGACGATTTTCCAGGGCGCGGTGGACGCCGCCAGCGCGGCTTCAAACCACGCGAGCTGCTTGGAATTATCCTGTGAATGCAAGTGGAGCAGGGGGATCGCCTGGTCATCGCCAGACTTCATCGGCGTGGTGTCGAGAAAGAAGAATTCCACCAAGCTGCCGCCGTCAATCTTCTCGGTGCGGGAAAAGTAGCGCGCCGGCATGTTCCAGCGCGGGCTGGTTTTGCTGTATTCGATTTGCGCGTCGCAGTTGCCATGATAATCATGATTGCCCAGCACGACGTGCCACGGCACTTGGAGCGCTGGCGCGGTATAAACGTTTTCAAACGAATTCTGCCACTGCGGGTCGCTCACGGATTTGACGCCGTTCTCATAGAAGTTGTCGCCCACGGAAATGACAAACTTCGCCTGCATGGCCTGAGCGGCGATACCCATTTGCTCGGCAATGTCGCGCTGGTCTTTTTCGCCGTTCCGGCCCCAATCACCGAGTATGAGGAAGTTCAGTCCACCGCGTTCGGCCTCGGCGGCGAAGAGTCGGCGCGGGAGCATCGAGCCAAGAGCGGTCGCCTGTGCGGTGGCCACGAACAGCGTGCGGACAAATTGCCGGCGGGTCTGTTTCATAGTGCGAAGTAAACTATATCCTCGGATAGCTGCGTAAAATAAAAATCGTATGGCTTGATGTCGGCGATGGTCGCCGCCCTTTCCTCTTGAATTTGGCGGGCAAGCTGTTTAAGTGGCAACGCATGACTAAAGCCGAAATTGCCGCCAGCTTGAGAATCGAAGTCGGGGAACTCGAAGCCACCATCAAAAAACTTCAGGCCCGCTGCGAACGGTTGAAGACATTTGTGTTGAATCTGGAGGCGGAGATTGCGGGGCCTGCCGCTGCCATGCCGTCCGTTGTGCCGGACAGTAAGTTCCGCAAGGTTCTGGATCAGGTTTTCGGCGAAAAACCTAAACGCCCGAAGCGTTAAATCAACGGGTCAATCGGGCGTCGGCTGGCTTCCGCGCTTTGATCCTGTAGAATGTGGGTGAGGGAGTGTGACAGACACTCGCCGACCACGGCTTGACCTTCCAAGGAAAGATGGGTGCCATCGCACAACAACATTCGGTGGCGGGGATGCCGGTTTAATACGGAATAGACATCCACGAAGCGGGCCCTGGGCACGTCGAGCGTAATTCTTTGCAGCCGGGGCACGCAGTCGCGGGCGATCCGGTCGGAATAATGATCCCCAAAAACGAACGGAGACAAAACCACGGGCACGGCGTCGTGATCGGCCACGGATCGTATGATGTGGTCCATGGTCTGGAGATAAAGCTCCGGCGTAGTCACCGATGTCCCTTTCAGAAATTCATTCAAGGTTCCGCGCAGATGCCATTGGATCCGGTCGCTCAGATTTGCAATTCGTGATTTGACCTGGCGATGCACCGAAGCGCCATTGGAGCGGTGGTTCGGGTGCCGCAGGGGCACGATTAGATCCGACGCTCCGAATTGGAGCACGACGATGTCTGGCTGGCTGGCCAGGCATTTGGTCGGTAGATGCTTGATGACGCGCGTGACGGGGAATCCGCCGAGTGTAAAAATGGATGTGATGACGTTATCTTTGGTTTTTGCCCGTAGCTGCTCAACTGCCAGATGAAAACAGGAATGGTCGTAGCCATGGGGAAAGCCGCCAATCATGCAGGCGCCAAAGGCTTGGATTTTGTGGTCCATTAAAAATGGGTAAAGACGCTTTTGCTGCGTTTCTTCTAAAAGAGAGTAGGTTGCCGATTCCGTGGTTACAAGAAATCCTGATAGGTTGGTTTAGTTGCCAGTCGCCGGCATTCAAAACTCTTGAATGACCCTGCGGAACTTTCGCCTGACATGGCGCCGGCTAACGGATTTTTCTCCGGTTCAGCCGTGAAAAAAACTTTTATCCTAGTCGCAACTGGGTCATAGTGTTGTGACACGTTTATGAGTCTCTGGTTTGCGCGCCGAACGGATCCGGACTACGGTCTTTCTGTGATAATCGGTGGCACACCAGTATTAATCAGGAAAGTCGCAGGTGATTTATGAAAAGTGATTCGAACGCAACCGCTGCCAAACCCCCGCCGCCGGTCGAGGTGTGGAAGGAAATCGTGGCGAAATACCAGAAGCCCTCCACCTGGCGGGCCTTGTGGCAGGTGGTTAACACCGTCGTGCCGTTTGGCGCCCTTTGGTATCTGATGTATCTCTGTCTCCCGGTTTCCTGGTGGCTCGTCGTGCCGCTGGCGATCCTGGCCGGCGGACTCCTCGTGCGTGTCTTCATCATTTTTCATGATTGCGGCCATGGTTCATTCTTCAAATCCAGCACGGCCAACGATGCCGTGGGCTTGCTGACCGGTATATTGACCTTTACCCCGTATTATCATTGGCGCTGGGAACATTCCATCCACCACAGCAGTGCGGGCGATCTGGACCGGCGCGGTGTCGGCGATGTGTGGACCATGACGGTGCAGGAATATCTGGAAGCGTCGCGCTGGAAAAAATTTTCCTACCGGCTCGCGCGCAACCCCTTTGTCCTCTTTGTCATCGCGCCGCTGTTCCTGTTCGTGGTTCTGCAGCGGTTCCCGTCACTCAAGGCCAGCGCGCGGGAACGGCATTCCGTCTATGCCATGAACGCCGCCATCCTGGCCATGGCCGTCGCCATGGTTTCCATTTTTGGCCTCAAGGCGTATCTCATCATCCAGTTGACCATCCTGATGGTCGCCGGCGGCGCGGGCGTGTGGATGTTTTACGTCCAGCACCAATTCGAGGATGTTTACTGGGAGCGCGGCGAGAACTGGGACTACACGGCCGCTGCGTTGCAGGGGAGTTCTTTCTACAAGCTCCCGCGCGTCCTGCAATGGTTCACCGGGAACATCGGCTTTCATCATATTCACCATTTAAGCCCGCGCATCCCCAATTACAATCTGGAGAAATGCCATCAGGCCGATCCTCTGTTTCAACAGGTGAAGCCCATCACGTTTTTCTCCAGCTTGAAATCCTTCACCTACCGCCTCTGGGATGAGAAGAGCCGGAAACTCGTCGGCTACGGCCATTTCAAACAGATGCGGAAGCAGGCAAAATAAGTTGGCGTTCCCGAACGTGGGAATAATTTTGTCGTATTCGGCGGCCCTTTGCGCAGAATCAGGCCATGAAAAACACCCTGATCGTGATTCTGTTGGTGAGCGCCCTTGCGCTGGGCATTTTAAGTTGGCATCAGAAACAGCAGTCCGATCAGGTGCAAGCCCAGCTGGTCCAAGTCCAGAAGCAACTGACCGCAGCGCAAAGCCAATTGGCGGAAAAATCCGGCGCGGATGAAAAGGCGGCGCTGGCGGAAAAGAAGTCCAAGATTTTACAGGACGTCCTGACCGACACTTCCAAGTTCGCCGCCGAGAAATCCCAGCAAGCCCAGCAATTGCAGCAATCGCTCGCGGCCGCCAAGACCAACGATGCGAGCCCGTTTGCCGGCATGTTCAAGGACCCGGCGATGAAGGAGATGATCAAGAACCAGCAGAAGGCGGTTCTGGGACCGATGATCGCCAAGCAATACGCCGCGCTATTCCAGCAGCTCGGTCTGACGCCGGAGCAGACCACATCGCTGAAGGATTTGCTTCAACAAAAAATGCTCGCCGGCACCGAGGCGGGCATGTCCATGCTCGACGGCAGTCTCGACGCCACCAAGCGCGCCGAACTGGCGAAGCAGATGAAGAGCCAGACGGAAGAATACGACGCGCAGATCAAGCAATTTCTCGGCGAGGATAATTACCAGACGTTCCAGTCCTACGAGAAAACCATGCCGGATCGCATGGTCGTCAGCCAGTTTGGCGACCAGCTGGCCGGCGGCCCGACGGCGTTGAGCGCAGACCAGCAACAGCAGTTGATCCAGGCGATGAGCGAGGAGCGGAGCGGTTTCAAGTGGACGACGGATTTCAATAATCAAAATCCGGCGAACGGCGATTTCACCGCTCTGTTCACGGAAGACAAGATGAACCAGTTTACCCAGGAAAAGGCGAAACTCGACGAGCTGACGCTCACCCGCGCCCGGTCCATCCTGACGCCGGATCAGGTCACGGTGTTTCAAGAATTTCAAGCCTCCCAGCGTCAAATGCAGATCGCCGGCATGAAGATGGCCGCCAAAATGTTTGCGCCCAAGAGTCCGTGAACGCACCGGGCGCGTTTTGCCGGCGCGCCGCCAAGGTCGGTAAAATATTACTGAACGTCCTCCAGCCCGACGTCAATTCCCTGACCGCCTATCGTTTGATGGCAGTGGACGGCGATTAATAACTTCGCACCGGGTTTCATGATGGCCTTTGCTGCCGGCGCAATTGGCAGGGAAACATAGTCGGCCGCAAAACCATTTTCCTTTGCGGCCGGGATGCCGTTGACGTAAATCTCCACATCCTCGTCGTGGTAAACGCTGAACTGAAGCTGCGAGTGCTCGGCAGCCGGCAGCGTGATTTCGCGGCGAAGCCAGATGTCGGCGGTATGCCAGTCCGTGCCGATGACGGCCCCGGGCGTATGCGCCGTGCCAAAGCCGGATTTCCCCTGCGACCACGCGGCATCATTGAAGTCCGGCTGGAGCCAATCCGCCGGCGGCGTTTGAGCGGTGTAGCGCCACAGCGCCGGCTGCGTTTCCGCCGTCGGCACCACGACGGTGATGCGGGGCGGGGTCGGCAATGGCGCCCAGTTGGCGGCTTTGGTCGTGTCGCGACCGGACCATTTCCGCCACAGCTTCGGAGCCAGCAATGGCTTGATGAAGATGCCGCCGAGGACGGGGCGCGCGTGCATGCCCGCCTCCTTCGCGGTTTGCGTCCAGTAAAAATCCGCGAACGGCACGCGGCTGGGCGTGGTGTTGACGTAGTCGTAGATCGGGTCAACCAGCCGTTTGAAATCGCCATCGTTCCCGGTGAGCGACGCGGTCCAGAACGACCACGGCAATTCGGCGTAAGGCTTGCGGTTGTCCAGCGCGAGGCCGTAGCGATGCATCACCGCGGGATAGGAGTTCATTTCTTTTTTCAACACGGCGGGCGGGAATAATTTGAGCCCGAGAACCTGGTCCCAGATCAAATTATATTTCTGGCTCCACGAACCGGGCTGGTCGAATGCGAGCCGGAAGTGGTCGCCGTCGCTGGCTTCCTTGACCCAGCGCGCCGCGAACTGTTTCGCCAGGGCGGTGAATCCCTTCGCCTTGTCCGGCTCGCCGCGCCGCTCGCAAAGTTTGCCGAACGCGCCGAGCGCGACGATGGCCTTGGCGGAGAGATTGACGTTGTGGGCGAGGTGGCCGGCGAAATCATCCGTGCACAACTGCAACTCGGGGTCGACCCCCTTTTCCTTCAGGTAATCCGCCCACTGCATCAGCACCGGCCAGTAAGGCGCGGCGAAATCCGCATTGCCCTCGCGCTCGGCCAGCGCGGTGACGAGGATGATGAGATTCGCCGATTCTTCGACGGGCATCTGATGGTCCGCCGTGCGCTCGCCACCGCCGTAGACCTGGCCGTTGGCGAGCGGATACGTGCCGAGATCGTGCGGTGCAAAGGGGAATTTCCAGCGCGGCGAACCCGCATAAGCCAGGGGCGGCACCAGCATGGCCTTGGTCAGCGACGGGCTGAACAGCAGGCAGAACGGCGCCAGCGGATAAATCACATCCACCGTGCCGATGCAGCCGTTGCTGGTGTTTTCCTTGGGGAACAGGAGCGGCTGGCCGTTCGCGTCGGCGACAAGCTTGCAGCCGGCGACGATCTGGCGGTAGGCGAGCGCGCAGAGTTGCGCGAATTTCTCACCGCCGACCTGCGTCATGTCCGCCATGAATTCCGCGTCGAACTGTGCGCAGCGTTTCACGAGCGCCGTATAATCGGCGGCGGCTTTTTTCAAGAGCGCTCTGGCGTCATCGCCGTTGCGCCGCCAGTAGGGCCGGAGATTCTTTTTGAAATACTGGATCGAAAACTCGTCGTCATAGGCCAGCATGAGCCAGCGCGTAACCGGCTGGGATCCGACCTTGCGGAAATCAAAGGACACGCCCAGCGGCGGCGCGGCGGCGGCGGACATCGCCGGCTGTCCGCCTTCCGCTGACGGCGAATGCTGGGGCACGATGTAAATCTTGTTAGTGCTCCAGCTCGCGGGGTCCCCCAGGCTGACATGCGACGTGAACTCATACGCATGGGGCGACACCAGGACTTGCTCCTCCGGGGCGGCGAGATAGAGCTGGCCCCAGTCGATCCGCAGGTTATCACCTTTTTTTCGCAAGACCGGCTGCTCGACCGAGCCGGCCACGGCCACGCCGAGGCCGTCGATCATTTCGTAAGTGGTGCGAACGGGCTGCTGCGGCTCGTTCACGGCGATCTCGGGGTTGACTAGAAATTGCGCGCCGACCGAATGTTCTTTTCCGTCTGTCGAACGGACCGCGAAGGTTACATAGGTTACCGGCCGCGACAGGAGATCGAGGTCATCCGGCAGGACGGGCGACATGAAGGTCACGGTCAGCGCCACCCCTGCGCCGGCAAATGTGTAAATGCTCCGGGTGGGCGTCACGTTGAGGCCGGTCTGCGGCAGCGCGGGGAAAAAATCCGGTTGCGTCCCCATCACGCGATACGCCCGGCCATCAATCAGCACCGTGCTGGTGAGGCGCTGCGGCTTGCGCGTCCAATGCACCGTGTCCGCGTCCGTCAGTTTATCCGCCGGCGACCAGATGCTGAAATACGGGTCAGCCGCGACCAGCGGGACGGCGGGCGGACGGAATTCCGCCGTGCCCGCAAATGCGTTTGCGCTGCCGGGGAGAAAAAAAACCGTCGCGAGCAAGGCGGCCCGGAGGGTTGGATGAGAAATCAAGTTCATACGTTGGTGTTGAGGCGCGAGTGAAGGGAAAACTTTCGCGCTTTTCGCGTCCGCCTGTCCATCAAATTCCGCCGCGGCCTGCGGAACCGGAAATTTGCTCGCCGCCGCCGACCGCGCGTGCGTCGGTCATTTGTCGGCCTTGAGATTGGTGATGGTTTTCCGCGCCTGCGCGATCAAATCATATAGCTGCGGCAGCTGCACTGCCGTCAGCGGAATCCGCGGGTGCACGTCGTATTGCACAAAATACAGGACGCTGCCCGACCGGCGCAGACCGGTGGCGATCACCCGCAGGCCCGCCTTGGTGCTATAGCTGGCTTCAAAGCCGGGCAGGGAGGTGATCTCGTTGTTGATCTTGCTGAGATAGTTCAACCCGTTGAGCAGGGAATCAATTTCGCTGTCATCCACCAGTATCCGCTCGCGCGTCTCCGGGTTGCTGCCGAGTCCGATGCTCAGTCCGTAGCGGACCTGGCCGCTGCTGGCGTCCGTGGTCTCCTTGCACCGCACGGTGATCTCCTCCGCGCCGGCGGCGATCTCGCCGATGTGACTGTAGGCTTTGATGAGGACCACGCCGGTCTGGGCCTCGAACACGCCGAGGTCGGTCTTGAGGGCGTTGGTATCCTGGGCGGCGGCGGTCCAGGTGAACGCGCCGAGCAGGCAAGCGAGCAGGAGGGTGGCTGATTTCATATGCTTCTGTGAATAGGTAATGTCCCGTTTCATGGACACTGGTTAAAACTCCGGTCCGTCCATAAAGTTGCATGACGTCGAAGTCCCGCTATGCCGAGTATAGTTTTAGTTCGGTGAATGTGATTTTGTCATTTTTTAAACGGAAGTGTGATGTTTAGCAATTGTTGCCAGTATTGCCCTCCGTTTGACCTTGGCTGCCAGTTTGTTGGCTTTCCTCAACTGCCTTGGCGAACTGGTCTTTCGCCTCGGGCGACATGCCGTGGGACAGTTTGAGGTGCAAATGATCCCGCAGGAATTCCTCAATGGTCATCCATTTATCTTCCACGCGGATGCGGTGCGTCCAGGCGCAGATCACTTGCAACTGACCTTGCAGCCGTTGGACTTCCGCCGTGGACTGGCGCAGTTCGGTCAGCGTCTGTTCCAGTTCCTGCCGCGCCAGCTCTTTTTTTCGCAGATTATCGCGCAGGGCTTTCACCGCCAGCCCCAGGATCAGCAATGAACTAAAGCTGACCAGAATGTTCCAATACCAATACGCCAGATGGGTGTAATGATGTCCGGAGCGGATGTCCGCATAGCCCCACGTCAGCGCCCCGATGAAGGCCGAGATCATCACTTCGGTGCGCCGCAGATACCACGCGGTGATGGAGATCGGGATGAAATAAAAGACATCCAGATGCAGTTCGGCGCCCGTGAAGTAATCGGCCAGGCCGACCACCGTTTGCACCATCAAGCTGACCAACATGACCCGCAGTCGGTTCAACATGTCAGCTCGGTTCATCTGTCTGCAGAGCGGTGGAATGGGGGGGGCGGTTAGGTCTTCTGCGCTTCCTTGGCCCACGCATCCTTCAGCGTGATGGTGCGGTTGAAGACGAGTTGGCCCGGCTTTGCCTCCAAGTCCAACGCAAAGTAGGCGAGTCGCTCGAACTGATAACGCTGCTCCGCGCGGGCGTCTTTCAAGCTCGGTTCGCACTTGGCGGTGAGGACTTCGAGCGAATGCGGATTGAGATGCTGTTTGAAATCGCCGTCGGCATCCGGTTCCGCCACGGTGAAGAGCCGGTCATAGAGGCGCACCTCGGCGTCCACGCAATGCGCGGCGCTCACCCAGTGGATGGTGCCCTTGACCTTCCGCGCGGAAGTCGCGCCGCCCATCTTGCTGTCGAGGTCGGCGGTGCAGCGCAACTCGACGAGATTGCCGGCGGCGTCTTTGATGACTTCATCGCACTTGATGATGTAGGCGTATTTTAAACGCACTTCGCCGCCCGGTTTCAGGCGGAAGAATTTCGGCGGCGGCACTTCGGCGAAGTCGTCGCGCTCGATGTAGAGTTCGCGGCTGAAGGGCACTTTCCGTTTGCCAGCGGTTTCGTCCTCGGGATTGTTGGTGGCGTCGAGTTCCTCGACCTGGCCGGCGGGATAATTGGTGATGACGACCTTGATGGGGCGTAGCACGGCGAGGCGGCGCAGCGAACGCTGGTTCAAGTCTTCGCGGATGGCGAATTCCAAAACGGAGACGTCGGTGAGGCCGTTGTATTTCGTGATGCCGATGTTGTAGGCGAACGCCCTGAGGGCGACCGCAGTTACTCCCCGCCGCCTGATTCCGCAGATGGTGGGCATGCGCGGATCATCCCAGCCGGTGACGAGGTGCTCGTCCACGAGCTGCATGAGCTTGCGCTTGCTCATGACAGTGTAGCCGAGGGCGAGGCGGGCGAATTCGTATTGATGCGGCAGCGGGCGCGGCAGGTTGAGGCTTTCCAGAATCCAATCGTAAAGCGGGCGGTGCACCTCGAACTCCAGCGTGCAGATGGAGTGCGTGATGCCTTCGATGTAATCGCTCAGGCAATGCGCGAAGTCATACATCGGATAGATGCACCACTTGCCGCCGGTCTGGTGATGCTCGACGTGTTTGATGCGGTAGAGCAGGGGATCGCGCAGCCAGATGTTCGGCGCGGAGGCGTCGATCTTCGCGCGCAAGGTGCGAATGCCGTCGGCAAACTCGCCGGCTTTCATGCGCTGGAAAAGGTCGAGGTTCTCCTCGACGCTGCGGTTGCGGAACGGGCTTTCCAATCCGTTGCGTCGGTATTCGTCGGTCTGGTCCGGTGTCAGGTCGCAGACGAAGGCTTTGCCCTTCTCAATCAACTCCTCGGCATACTCGTAGATCTGGTCGAAATAATCGGAGGCGTAGAAAGGCCCGAAGGTTTCCGATTTGCGCTGCGAGCGTTCCGATTGGGTGACGGCGGGGAGATAGAAATCCCGGGTGCCATCTGCCGCCAAAACCTCGGGCGTTCCGCCGTGTGCCTTGAGGCCCAGCCTGTCATCCGCCCACGCGGAGATGAGCCAGTTCACGTCCGCCTGGATGGACTCGACGTATTCGAGGTCCTCCTTGGCGGGATTCGTGTCGTCCATGCGGAGGTTGCAGATGCCGCCGAACTCGCGGGCGATGCCGAAGTTCAAACAAATCGATTTCGCGTGCCCGATGTGGAGATAGCCGTTCGGTTCCGGCGGGAAGCGCGTGTGGATGCGCGGGTATTTATTTTCCGCCACGTGTCCGGCGACGATGTCGCGGATGAAATCAGACGGCGCGGGGGCGGCGGATTCTTTGTTTTCCAAGCTCATAAAAAGGTCTCGCAGCGTAACAAAGGACTTGGCGGATGTCCAATCACCAGCCAACAATGCGCGCGTCAAATAGGAATGAACAGCATCGAAACCATCATTTGCTTGATCCTGCTACTCATGGCGGTGCCGGATTTATGCCGCAAACTCGGGCGCCCGGCGCTGGCCAATGTGCTGTTCGTTGTCTTCGGTCTCGCGCTGGAGCCGCTCGTGAAGACCGACGTTGCGACGATGATCAAAGAGGCGGGCGAAGTGGGCTTCCTGCTGGTGCTGTTCGAGGTCGGGCTGGAAATCGATCTGCCGAAGCTGCGCGAGTTGTTGCCGTCGCTGCGGTTCGCGGTGCAGTGGTCGCTCGTGCAATATCCCGTGGTGCTCGCGCTGGCGTGCGTCTCCGGCGTGAGCTGGCCGGAAAGCCTGCTGGCGGCGGCGGCTCTGACCGGCTGTTCGATGAGCATGGCGTATTTTGGCTGGAAACATTATCCGGGCATCACGGATGCGGCGCGGGCCTTCACCCTGCAGATCATGATCGCGCTGGAAGTGCTGGCTATCGTGGTGTTGAGTGTCGGCTCGGTGGCGCTCAAATCGGGCTTTGGCTGGACCGTCGTGTTCAAGCTCATCGGCATGGCGGTCACGGTGTTTCTCATCAGCCGATTCGCCACGCACGTCGTGCAGCTGTGTCAGACCATCATCCAAAAGACGACGCACTGGCGCGTGCATTTCTTGGTGCTGCTGGTGCTGATCATCTGCGCCGCCGGCGAACGGCTGGGGCTTTCGGCGGCGAAGACGGCGTTCTTTCTGGGCATGTTCATGAGTCGTGCGCAGTTTGAAGGCGTCGGCGTGGAGGAATACATCGCGCCGATCAGCCGCCGGTTCCTGATCCCGATTTTCTTCATGTCACTCGGTCTTCTGGTGGACTTGCGGATGGTCATTTCCCACATGGCGCTGTTGGCATTGTGTGGGGCGATGTTGTTGGTTGGTTTCCGCGAGATCATCCATCGGCGCTGGCTGAAGACGGGTGGCGACGCCGGCACTTACCTGTTGCTTTGCCCGAACCTCACGATGGCGGCGCTGGCGGCGACGTCGTTGCACGCCGCCGGCAATCGTGACGCGGCAACGTGGGTGACCTTGAGCGGACTTTTGATGTCGTTGATTTCGCTCTGGCTGCTGCCTCGCGGGCAGTTGCCGGAAACAAAACCGGATGTGGTCAAGCCCGCTTAACTTTCGCTCACGAGCGGCGAGAACTGCCGCGTCTCGGGGTCATAGGCGAAGAGTTCCGCCGTGGCGATCTTGAAGAACCAGCCGTGCAGCCGCAGGGAACCGTCCATCAACCTTTCCTGCACGCAGGAATAGCTGTGCAGGTTATCGAGGCCGAATAGGACATTTTCCTCGGCGGCGGCGGTTTCGCGCTCGGTGGTGTCGTGCAGATGCGCGTAGTCTTTTTTCAGCGTCTCCAGCACCGGCGCGGCAAGATGCAACCAATCGCGGAGATGCGGCATGGCGGCGCTCACCGGCTTTTTGTCGAGCATCGCGGTGATGGCCCCGCACTGCGAATGGCCGCAGATGACAATGTCGCTGACGCGCAGCGTCTCCACGGCGAACTCGATGGCGGCGGCCGTGGAATTGGTGTCGCCGCGCACGTTGGCCGGCGGCACGATGTTGCCGACGTTTTTCACGACGAACAGATCGCCCGGTTTGCTCTGGGTGATCAGTTCCGCCAGCACGCGCGAATCCGAGCACGTGATGAATAGCGTGTGCGGATTCTGCCCTTCCTGCGACAGCTTGCGGAACAGCTTGCGGTAATTGCCGAACTCGTCGGTGCGAAACTTGTGGACGCCTTCGATGAGCCGTTGCATGGGGAATCAGGGGGCGAGCGTTTTGTTCTTGGCGCGGGATTCTTCCATCAGGCGCACCTTGAATTTTTTCAACTCTTCCTGCAGGCGCGCGTCGCCGGTGGCCAGGATCTGCACGGCGAGGATGCCGGCATTGCGCGCGCCATTGATGGCGACCGTCGCCACCGGCACGCCCGGCGGCATTTGCACCATCGAGAGCAGCGAGTCAAAGCCGTCGGTGGCCTTGCCGAGAATCGGGATGCCGATGACCGGCAACGTGGTAAACGCCGCCGTGACACCCGCGAGATGCGCCGCGCCGCCCGCGCCGCAAATGAACGCCTTGATGCCGCGCGCCGGGGCGCCGGAAACGTATTCCTCCAGCCCGTGCGGATCGCGATGGGCGGAGATTACTTTTGCTTCGCTGCCAATGCCGAATTCCGCCAGCACTTCGGCGGCAGCTTTCATCGTGGGCCAGTCGGAATCGCTGCCCATCAGAATACCTACCAGTGTTTTATTTGTGTTTGCACTCATCGGTCGGAGTATAGCGGAAGCTCCGCTAAATGTCATCATTCCAAAATATTCTAAGTTCCTTTTTCGCATCGCTCACGGGTAAGATGGCTGCGTGACCGGCTGGCAAAGAATTTCCGAATTTCTGGCGCTGCGGCGAAACACCTCGCTGCTGCTGGTCGCGCTGGTGCTGGCGGGCACGGGCGAGAAGCTCTGGTTGGGGTTCGCGCCGAAATATATCGAAACGCTCGGCGGCACGGTGCTCATCATCGGCTTGTTCGATGCGTTGCAAACTTTTCTCGGCGCAATCTACGCCTACCCCGGCGGCTGGCTGACGGATCATTGGGGCCAAAGAAAATCACTGCTGCTGTTCAGCGTCATATCCCTGGCCGGCTATATTTTGGTTTTGATCTGGCAGCACTGGCTGGCGCTGTTGCTCGGTTCGTTTTTCTTTCTCGCGTGGAGCGCGCTGTCGCTGCCGGCGACGTTCTCCGTCATCGCCACGTCCTTGCAAAGCCATCGCCACACAATGGGCGTGGGCGTGCAATCCATGATCCGCCGCGTGCCGATGATGCTCGGGCCACTGCTGGGCGGCTGGCTACTCACGCGTTACGGCTGGACAGACGGCGTGCGCTACGCGCTCGCGCTCTGCATTGCGATGAGCCTGCTGACACTGGCATTCCAGTGGTTCATGTTCGAGCCGGAGGCTGGCAGGGCTGGCCTGCCGGTCAGCCAGGCGACGCAGCAGCGGCGCTCTGCCATTTCATTTCTCGGGGTCGTAAAGACCTTCACGCCCGCGCTGCGTGAACTGCTCGTCAGCGACATCCTCATCCGCTTCTGCGAGCGGATCCCGTATGCGTTTATTATCTTGTGGGCGATGGACTCCGGCGGCGTGACCCCGCAGCAATTTGGTTATCTTGTCACGTTTGAGATGGTCACGGCCATGTTCTGCTACATTCCGGTTGCGCACCTCGCCGATAAATACGGTTGCCGGCCGTTCGTGCTGGTCACATTTGTTTTCTTCACGCTGTTTCCGCTGACACTGCTTTGGGCGCATGATTTCAAATGGCTGGCGCTGGCGTTCGTCGTGCGGGGGCTGAAGGAATTTGGCGAGCCGGCGCGCAAGGCGCTGATCATCAGTGAGGCTACCCCGGAACTCCGCGCGCGGACTTACGGAGCGTATTATTTGATCCGCGACTGCACAGTGACGAGCGGCTCGTTGCTTGGCGCATGGCTGTGGAGTATGGGGCCGGCGGCCAATTTCATTGGCGCGACCGTTTGCGGCGCGCTGGGGACGGTTTGGTTCTGGTGGTTCATTTATCGAAAAAAATGATGGCGCACCTGTGTTTATGACCTGTAACTTTCCGGCCAGCCACCCGTCCAACGTTGAACCCCGACACATTAATATTATGACTCGTCGAAAATTTCTCCAAGCCGCCGCCCTCGCCGCCGCCGCCACGCCATTACTTACCAAGGTGTCGCACGCACAAGCCGCCGTTTCTGCCAAACTAAAGGGCAACATACGCCAGAGCGCGTGCCGTTGGTGCTATGGCAAGATTAAATTGGAAGACCTTTGCGCGGCGGGCAAGGAGATGGGCTTGGTCGGAATTGATCTGCTCCAGCCAAGTGATTTTGAGACCGTCAAGAAACATGAGCTTGTCTGTTCGATGGTTTCCAATCCCACGGTGGATGGACTGGGTGGCATTGGCAAGGCGTGGAACCGCACCGAGTATCACGACAAGCTCGTGCCGGCCTACGAACAGCACCTCCAGGCCACGGCGGACGCGGGCTTTGAGCGCCTGATTTGTTTTTCCGGTAACCGTGCGGGCCTCGATGACGAGCAGGGTCTGGCGAATTGCGCCGAGGGTTTAAAGCGCATTATGCCGCTGGCAGAAAAATTGAAGGTGACCGTCTGCATGGAACTGCTGAACAGCAAGCGCAACCACAAGGATTACCAGTGCGACCACGTGGCCTGGGGGGCGGAACTCGTGAAGCGCATCGGCTCCGAGCGCTTCAAACTGCTCTATGACATTTATCACATGCAGATCATGGATGGCGACATCTGTGACACGATCAAGGAAAACCATCAATACTTCGACCATTACCACACCGGCGGCGTGCCGGGCCGCGCTGAAATCGACCAGACCCAGGAGTTAAATTACGCGCGCATCATGCAGGCGATCCTGGACACCGGCTTTAAGGGCTTCGTCGCGCAGGAATTCATCCCGAAACGTTCCGATCCGCTGGCGTCACTGCGCCAGGCGGTGACAATTTGCGACGTGTGATTTTAACCTTTTAATACACATAATATATGAACCGCCGAAAATTTCTCAAATCCACCACGCTTGCCGCTGCCGCCGCGCCGCTGGTGGTCACGCAGTTTAAATTATTTGGTGCGGACGCGCCGAGCAACAAACTCAACCTCGCGCTCATCGGCACCTGGGGACGCGGCGAAGCGCACTTTGACTCGCTCGCCACGCAGAACGTCGTCGCCTTGTGCGATGTGAACGAGGATCATCTGGCGTTCGGCCTCAAACAGTTTCCCGGCGCGAAGACTTACGTGGATTGGCGAAAGCTGCTCGACGATCATCAGATGCTCGGCCTTGACGGCGTGGTCATCTGCTCGCTGGATCACACGCACGCCTTTATTTCCAATTGGGCGCTGAATCGCAACCTGCATGTCTATTGCGAAAAACCGCTGGCGAACACGGTCGAAGAGGCGCGCCTCGTCCGCGCCAATTACTTGTCCAAAAAGACCAAGCTTGCCACACAGGTGGGCATGCAGCGGCACGCTTTCCAGAATTTCAACCGCATCCGCGAACTTATTCGCGATGGGGCAATCGGCGAACTGTCTGCCGCCTACGCGTGGGGCAACCGCCAGTTGCGCAAGCCCGGCTACTTGCCCGCCGCGGGTTCGCCGCCGGCCACGCTGCACTATGATCTCTGGCTCGGGCCCGCACCGTTCCATCCCTACAACCCCGACTATTTTTCCGGCGCCTCCGGTGCGAATTGCCTGCAGTGGAACATGTATTGGGATTTCGGCAACGGTCAGGTGGGCGACATGGGCAGTCACACGATGGATCTGGTGTGGAACGCGATCGACGCCAAGCTGCCCACCAGCGCCGAGGCCAAGGGTGATCCGTTCAATCCCGACGTCAGCCCGGTGACGCTGGAGACCCACTTTGAAAATCCGGCCAATGACTGGCGCGGGCCGTTGCGCGTAAGCTGGTATCAGGGCGGCGCGATGCCGAACTCCCCCAAGGATTATGTAGACCTGAAAAAAATCGGCCACGGAGCGATGTTCAAGGGCACGAAAGGTTTTATCGTGGCGGATTTCACATCGCGCCTCATTCTGCCATTTGGCGATGAAGCGGATCTCACTTATTACCAGCCGCGACCGAAAAACGAAGTGTTACCGCCGCTCGGGCATTTCCAGAAGGAATGGTTCAACGCGTGCAAGGGCAATTTGAAAACGTCCTGTGACTTTGATTATTCCAGCCACATGATTGAGCAGATGTTGCTCGGTCTGGTCGCTTATCGCGCCGGCAAAAAGCTCGAATACGACGGCGTCGCCGGTCGCGTGACGAATGCACCGGAAGCCAATGCTTACTTGAGTCACTCATATCGCGAAGGCTGGACGCTGAACGGCTAAATATCAGATTCTGCTCCAAGCCGGGTCGGGCCGGGTTCGGGAATTGGAAATCCGTGCAAATCCGTGTCATCCGTGTCAAACTTTGGCCGGATGACGACGGCGAATAAAATTACCATACTGCGGATTCTGCTGATTCCGTTTTTCGTGGTGGAGATTCTTTATTTTGTCGAGACCGGCAACGAATTGCACCGGTTACTGGCGATTGTGTCCTTTGCGGTCGCATCGATTCTCGATGGGGTGGATGGCTATGTTGCGCGGCATTACCATCAGTGGAGCGAACTGGGCACGGTGCTGGACCCGCTCGCGGATAAATTGCTGCTGGTCTCGGCCATTGTGGTTTTGAGCTTTGATCACTCGCCGCGGCTGCGACAGATCCCGCTTTGGCTCACGGGCATCATTATCGGGCGCGATTTGTTGCTGGCCATCGGCGCGGTGGTCGTGCGGTTGGTCGTTGGCAAAATCACCGTGCGTCCGCGGTTGACGGGGAAGCTGGCGACGGTTTTTCAAATGTTCGCCGTGAGTTGGATTTTACTCCGCTGGGATTTCGACCGGGGCTTGCTGGAACTCTGGATTCTTGGGGCGGGCATCTTCACGGCTGCTTCCGGTTTGTTTTACGTTTGGGATGGAATGCGACAGTTAGGGGCGCATCCGTCCAGTTTGGCGGCAAAAAAGTGAAACTCGCAGTTGCAATTTTTCCAGGCTGGTGTTCATTCAAGGACTTTTATGGCCAAAGCAATTGAACTTAAATTAAAGGAAGGCGACGTTGCTCCGAAATTCACCGTGGCGACCAGCGGCGGTGGCAAGATTTCCCTCGCCGATTACAAGGGGCAGAATGTGATTCTGTATTTTTATCCGAAAGACGATACGCCGGGGTGCGCGAAGGAAGCCTGCGCGTTCCGCGACGAGTTTGCGCAGTTCAAGAAAAAGGGTGCGGTCGTGTTTGGCGTCAGCCCGGATTCGGTGAAGTCTCATGACAAGTTCGTGGAGAAGTTTAGGCTGCCGTTCACGCTGCTGGCGGACGAGGATAAGAAAATCGTCGAAGCTTACGGCGTATGGGGCGAGAAAACATTCATGGGCCGGAAATATCTCGGCGTCTATCGCGTGACCTTTCTCATCGGGCCGGACGGCCGGATCAAAAAGATCTGGCCGCAGGTGAAGCCGGAGGAGCACGCGGCTGAAGTCCTGGCGGCATTATGATTTGATTTAGATTAATTCTAAATTGATTGACACCGGCAGATTGAATTTCCAGTATTTACCGCAGTTCGTATTAACAACTAAACCAAGCAACCAAACACAATTATGGCAATTCCTGTCGGCTCAAAGGCCCCTGATTTCACGCTCAAATCCAAGTCCCCGGTGGACGTGGAAGTTAAGCTGAGCAATAACCTCGGCAAGAAAAACACCGTGCTATTGTTCTTCCCGCTTGCCTTCACCGGCGTTTGCACGGCGGAAATGTGCAGCCTCACCGCCGGCCTCGACGTTTACGCCGGCCTCGGCGCGGATGTCATTGCCGTCAGCGTGGATAGCCCGTTTGCGCAGGCCGCGTGGGCCGCGAAGGAAAAAATCGGCATCACCCTCGCCAGCGATTTGAACAAGACGGTTACTAAGGCCTACGACGTGGTGTTTCCGATGCTCGCCGGCGTGGGCGACACGTCCGCGCGCGCGGCGTTCGTCATTGATAAGGCTGGGATCATCCAATACAGCGAACAGACCCCGACGCCGAAAGACCTGCCGAACTTCGAAGCTGTCAAGGCGACGTTGAAGAAGCTTAAGTAATTAATTGGAATTGTCTTCAGGGGCGTGTCTCTACGGGCACGCCCTTTTGTTTCCAGTTTGTAACGCAGTTTTAACCTCTCTGTCGCTGGTGGATGGCCGGATCCGTATTAAATTACGGGTGTGTTACCGCGCATTCTTATTGTGGATGATGAGGGGGATTTCGTTGAACTGGTGAAATTCCGTCTGGCCAATTTGGGCTGCGAGTTTCTCGTGGCGGGCGACGGCGTCCACGCCTTGAGCCAGGCGCGCGAGTTCAAACCGGACTTGATCCTGCTGGACATACTGCTGCCCGATCTCGACGGGCTTTCCGTCTGTGAAATCTTGCGCCGCCAGCCTGGCACCAAAAAAATCCCCATCGTTTTCATGAGCGCGCTTACCAGCGCCGTGACTAAACGCACGGCGAGCCTGCACGCCGAGGATTTTTTCACCAAGCCGCTCGACCTCTGCCGGCTCGAGAAACGCGTCGCCGAACTGCTTCACACCAGAATTGCCGCGAACTAACGCCCGCAAATTACTCTGCGCTTCGCTTGACAGCGCGGCGCACAATCTTCATTTTCTTGTGATTATTTTTTAATTATAGGAATTAAATGAGCACATCCCACAACTTGTTCGGCACGTTGCAGAATTTTGAACTCGGCAGCGGCAAAACTGGAAAATTTTATTCACTGCCTGCGCTGGAGAAAGCCGGCGTCGGCCCCATCTCCAAACTGCCCGTTTCCATCCGCCTCGTGCTGGAATCGGTGCTGCGCAATTGCGACGGCAAGAAAGTCCACGAAGCGAACGTCAAGGAACTCGCGAACTGGCAGGCGACCGAAACGCGCACGGCGGAAATTCCGTTCGTGGTCGCGCGCATCGTGCTGCAGGATTTTACCGGCGTGCCGCTGCTCGTGGACTTGGCGGCGATGCGCGCCGCCGTCGCGAAGCTGAACAAGAACCCCAAGATCATCGAGCCGCTCGTGCCCGTCGATCTCGTCGTGGATCACTCGGTGCAGGTTGATTTTGCTGGTGGCGCCGATTCGATGGCGAAGAATTTGGATTTGGAATTCACCCGCAACCGTGAGCGCTACCAGTTTCTGAAGTGGGGCATGCAGGCGTTTGATACCTTCAAGGTCGTGCCGCCGGGCATCGGCATCGTGCATCAGGTCAACTTGGAATATCTCGCCAAGGGCGTTTTGAGCGCGGGCGGTGTTTATTATCCCGACACGCTCGTCGGCACGGATTCGCATACGACGATGATCAACGGTCTCGGCATCGTCGGCTGGGGCGTCGGCGGCATCGAAGCGGAAGCCGGCATGCTTGGTCAGCCGGTTTATTTCCTCACGCCGGACGTCGTGGGCGTTCACCTCACCGGCTCGATTCGTGAAGGCGTCACCGCCACGGACGTCGCGCTCACCGTCACGCAGATTCTTCGCAAGGCAAAAGTTGTCGGCAAGTTCGTCGAGTTTTTCGGCCCCGGTGCGGCGGCCTTGCCGCTGGTGGATCGTGCCACCATCGCCAACATGGCGCCCGAATACGGCGCGACGATGGGCTTCTTCCCGATTGACGCCGAGTGCTCCAATTATCTCCGCGCCACCGGCCGCTCGGATGAAGCCGTCAAGACCTACGAAAATTATTACCAGGCGCAAGGTCTCTGGGGGATTCCGAAGAAGGGTGAAGTTGTCTATTCGCAGGAAATCGAACTTGATCTCGGCACGGTGTTGCCCAGCGTCGCCGGCCCGAAACGTCCGCAGGACCGCATCGAATTGCCGAAGCTGAAAAACGAATTCACCACGGCGTTTTCCAAGCCCGTCGCCGAAAATGGTTTTGGCATGAAGGCCGATGACCTTGGCAAGACCAAGGCTGACGTGGCGCTCGCCGGCGGCAAATCCACCATCGGCCACGGATCGGTTTTGATCGCCGCCATTACGAGTTGCACGAATACTAGCAACCCGAGCGTGATGCTCGCCGCTGGTTTGCTCGCTAAGAAAGCGGTTGAAAAAGGTCTCACCGTCAACGCTACCGTCAAGGCGTCGCTCGCGCCCGGCTCACGCGTGGTGACGGATTACTTGGACAAGACCGGTCTTCAGCCGTATCTCGACCAGCTCGGCTTCAATCTGGTCGGCTACGGCTGCACGACGTGCATCGGCAATTCGGGTCCTTTGAATCCGGCCATTGAGGAAGCCGTTGTGAAAAACAATTTGGTTGCCGCCGCCGTGCTCTCCGGCAACCGCAATTTCGAGGCGCGCGTTCACCAGAACATCAAGGCGAACTTTCTCATGTCGCCGCCGCTCGTCGTCGCCTTCGCGCTCGCGGGCCGCGTCGATATTGACCTCGCCAACGACGCGCTCGGCACCGGCAAGGATGGCAAGCCCGTTCACCTGCGCGACATCTGGCCGAGCTTGAAAGAAGTGCGCGATCTCATGCAGGCCGCGTTGCAGCCGGATGTGTTCCGCAAGCTTTATCAGGATTTCGCCGCGCAAAATCCGAAGTGGAACGAAATCTCCTCCAGCACCGGTAACGTGTATGAATGGGACCGCAAGTCCACTTACATTCAGGAACCGCCGTTCTTTGAAAATTTCTCGATGACGCCCGGCAGCATCAAGCCGATCACTGGCGCCCGCGCGCTCGGTATTTTTGGCGACAGCGTGACGACCGATCACATCTCGCCCGCCGGCTCGTTCAAGAAGACGACGCCCGCCGGCAAATATCTCGTCGAAAACGGCGTCGCGGTGGAAGACTTCAACAGTTACGGCTCGCGTCGCGGCAACGACCGCGTGATGACGCGTGGCACGTTCGCCAACGTCCGCATCAAGAACCTCATGGTGCCCGGCGTGGAAGGCGGTGTGACCAGGTTGCAGCCGTCCGGCGAACAGGTCAGCATTTACGACGCCTCGATGAAGTATCAGGCGGAGAAAACGCCGCTGGTTATCATCGCCGGTCAGGAATACGGCACCGGCTCGTCACGCGACTGGGCCGCCAAAGGCACGAACCTTCTCGGCGTGAAAGCCGTCGTGGCGCAGAGCTTCGAGCGCATCCACCGCAGCAACCTCGTCGGCATGGGCGTGCTGCCGCTGCAGTTCAAGGAAGGCACCACCGCGCAGACCTTGAAGCTCGACGGCACCGAGACCTACGACATTGTCGGCCTCGACGCGAACATCAAGCCGCAGCAGGACCTCACACTGAAGATCACGCGCAAGGACGGATCCGTGGAAAATGTGAACGTCCGCTGCCGCATTGATACGCCCATCGAAATTGACTACTACCAGCACGGCGGCATCCTGCCGTATGTGTTGCGGCAGTTGGTGGCGAAAGCGTAAAAATCAGTTTATGTCGAACCGCTTTCCACATTTAATTTTGAATGATGGAAAGCGGTTTTATTTTGGGCAGGATCTCGCCGAGGCTGAAGTTGTTTTTGGCCTGTCCGCCAAACCGCATCCGCCTCAAATAGCTCGTGTTGCTCCACTTCAAAGAAAGATTGAGACGTCCGAACTGGTTTTGACTTTTGATGCAGGCAAGTTGATGCGGATGGAATTTTTGCGGGGTTTCGATTTCCAGATTCCGCTCACACCTTATTTCGATCCTTGGAAAAATTTGGATTTGTATGATTTTCCCATACCAGCCGAAGAAATGACGCACGAGGACGCGATGAAAAAATTAGCACTTTGGGAGAATCGCGCACAGCAATCCGGCGCAAAAAAAATTGAAGCTGGCAACGATTTGGCTATCAATGAATTTTCCACATGTTCCGAAGCGGTTGAGTATTGGAACATGATCGGCATCAACATCGGGCAGTCGCGGCGGGCGGGTGGTGGCGGACTGTGGATGGACGGATGGATTATCGAGTTCACCTCGGCTACTGATCTGCAATTACATAAAATTCCTGTCGGAATTTTCCGAAGTGTTTCCGCTTTTTGCGACGAATTCAACACCGCCGCTCGTAAACGAAGCGCCAGTTGAATCGCGAGGTTAGGAGAAGTAAGCCTTCGCCACGGCTATGTTGTGTTGTCCCCGTCCAATCACGTATCTGCGGGAAATAATTCATGACGTTCAAGCCATCGCGGCGGGGCGGGCCTGACAACCGGTTTGCTTTACACGGACGGGGGATGATGGGTATAAATTTGACTCATGCGTTCCCCACTCATTATCTTGTTGCTCGGTATCACGCCATTTTTGCTCCGCGCACAAACTCCCGTTGCCCCGGACTGGTCGTTGCCTGGATCCGCTACGCACAAGCAGGTGCCGCCGCCAAAAGATTTTCATCGGCCCACGGTCAATTTCACCACGCCACTCGGCATTTTCGAGGGCCAGTCGGATATCGGTGGGCCGCTGCTGCCGGGAAGTGCCAGTTACGCCGCTGCTACCGGGCAATACACGCTTAACTCCGTCAGCTACAATATCTGGTATAACCGCGACGAGTTCCGTTACGCCTGGAAGAAGATGAACGGCGACGTCTCGCTCGCGGCGGACGTCTCTTTCCCGAATCCGCAGGGCTACGACGATCGCAAGGCCGTCCTGGTTATCCGGCAGGATCTTGATGACGATTCCAAGGAGGTGATGACAGCGTTGCATGGTGCTGGGTTGATTCATCTGGCGTTTCGGCCGGAGAAAAATGTGAATCTCAAGGAGGCGTGCCGGATCAAGGCTGGAACGGCCCCCATCCGTATCGGCATTGAAAAACACGGCGCAACGTTCACGCTGTTTGTCAGCTTTAAAGGCGAACCCATGCACGCGGTCGGCACGTCGACAGAACTGCACTTCGACGGGCCATTTTACGTAGGCATCGGTTTCTGCTCGCATCAGCCGGTCACGTCCGACGCGACCGTGCTGAGCAATGTGGTGCTCGAGCCAGCGGCTGGAAAAATTCATTGACCACACGGGAGCGCTTTTCATTTTGGACAAATTTGAACGTCGTGGTTAACCCTGACCCAGGCTGAGTCTGACACTCCATCCGCGTTGTGTTGTCCCCGTCCAATCACGTATCTGCGGGACATGATTCATGACGTTCAAGCCATCGCGGCGGAAATGGTTCGAAAACCGGCAAAGATAAACCGGCGGCCGCGTCGTGGCGCGATGGGCGGGCCGCGGCTTCGCCAATACCGGTTGGGCATTTTTCAATTTAGGGAGAGTCCTGATTTCGGTCTGGGATATTCTGGCTTAAAGTCATTTATGGTGGAAAAAAATAATCAAGCGCATACCGTGTCACAACCAGCCGCTATTCCGCTCGGTGATTATCTTGCCGAACTCATGTGCCCCGGTCTTTATACGATCTCGGTGCTGGTTTTTTTGATGCTGATAAGTCCGAGTGTGGCGGCCGATGCGCCAAAGGGCGACGCGATACCGGTGCCCAAGATGCGGAAGAATGATCTCGCGCCCGTTCCCGACTTGCAAAAGCCGGTGTCCGCTCATAGCCCCTATCAAGATGGTGATTGCAGCGTCTGCCACCAGCACAAGGATCGCAATGATCCCGGCCCCATTCTCAAGCATGTGAACGATCTGTGTCTGGATTGCCACGATGATTTTGCCAAAATCATGGCGCGGAAGTCTACCCATGAACCCGCGAAGATAAACTGTGTCAGTTGCCACAATCCGCACAATTCCCGGGAACCCCATTTGCTGGTTCAGGAATCCGGGGCGCTTTGCCTGAGTTGTCATACCGCCATCAGTAACCTCGTGACCAATGCGAAGGTGAAACACGATGCTTTAAGCCTGGAGCACAAATGCGTCAACTGCCACAATCCCCATGCCGCAAACGTGGAACATTTGCTGACGCGTCTGCCTTACGATCTCTGCGTCGGTTGCCACGGCAAAGACGGGGTCACGGATCACGACGGCAAGGTGCTCACCAACATAAAAAAGTTGCTGGCCGAAAATCCCCACCAGCACGGGCCGGTGCAGGACAAAGATTGCAGCGCCTGTCATTTGCCCCACGGCGGGGATAATTTCCGTTTGCTGACGAAGGAATACCCGGCCAAATTCTATTCCCCTTTCGATCCCAAGTTATACGCCCTGTGTTTTGACTGCCATGAGGAGTCCATGGTCAAGGATCCGAAAACAACCACGCTGACTAAGTTCCGCAATGGCGATCAAAATTTACATTATGTGCATGTGAACAAAGATGAACGCGGCCGCACCTGCCGGGCCTGCCATGAAGTCCATGCTTCCCAACAAAGTCACCAGATCCGCGACGCGGTGCCCTACGGGCATACCGGATATATGCTGAAGATCAACTTCACTCAGACGCCGGCGGGCGGTTCTTGTGCCAAAACCTGCCACGTGACCCGCAGCTATACCAATTCGGTTGCGCCGCTTGTGCCGCCGAAAGCGGATACGGGGTTGCCCCAGTCTCCCTAGTTTAGTATGCGTTGGCTCGCCTGCCTCGTCGCTGGGGGACTGCTTTGGGCCTTGTCGGCCATGGCCTTCGCCAACGTTCCCCTTGGCGCTGTTATTGAGAATGTTTCGTTGCCCGCGCTGGCGGGCGGTGAACAAACTTTGTTGAGCGACACCAACGTCAGTGTCTTTATCTTCATCAAGCCCGGCCAGGAACACTCTAACCAAGCCATGGTGCAAATCACCGCTTGTGAAAGAGAAATGTCGAACCAGCCAGTGCATTGGTGCGCCATCATCTCTGACCGGATTCCCCAAGTCGCAGCGGAAGCAGCGGTTCAAGCCGCCGGCCTCACCATGCCGGTGCTTATTGATCAGGGCGATATCTTGTATGGCCGATTCGGAGTGGTCCTCCATCCGGTTGTCGGCATTACGGATCAGAACCGTCGGCTGGTCGCATATCAACCCTTCGCTAAGGTGAATTATCAGGCTTTCCTCCGTGCGCAAATCAGTCACGCTTTGAAAAAGATTTCTGACGAGGAGCTTGCCGAAGTGCTCAATCCCGCCGCGCTCCCCCTGGGCGGAGAAACTTCGGTGGCGCACCGATTTCTCAGGCTGGCCGAAAAACAATTTCACTCTGCGAACTACGATCAAGCTTTAGTCAACACCCAGAAGAGTCTGGAAAATAATCCCACGGCCGCAGCCCACGCTCTGCGTGGGCAAATTCTGGTGGCTCAGGGAAACCGCGCCGCCGCGCTGGCGGCATTTGCGGCCGCGCTCAAATTGGATCCCCACCATCCGGTTGCGATCGCGGGAATGAAAACCTGCCAGGAAACGGGTCCCTGATTTCCCGTTTTCAGCGGATTTCTAAAATATTTATCGTCCGCGTTGTTTTGCCCCCGTCTAATCGCGTATGCTGCGGGAAATGATTCATGATGTTCAAGCCATCGCGGCGGAAGTGATCCGCAAAACCGGCAAGGATAAGCCGGCGGACGCGGCGTTGCGCGAGGTGCTCAAGCAGGTCAAAGACCTTGCGCCCTTCGACGCGACGGAGATCGCCCGGACCGTTTTTCTGTATTACCGCTGGCACGTCTGGCTGCGCGAGGAGCGCGGGGTCGAGGCCAAGATGCGTTTCGCCATCCGCTTGAACCAGCGCTTCCAGGCGAACCCCGCCAGTCTCCCGTTGGCTGAACTCCGCGCCAATGCCGTGCCTGCGTGGACGGCGGCAGAAATGGCGGTCTCCGATGAGTGGCTGCTCTCCTTGCAGCGAGAACCAAAGCTGTGGCTGCGCGCCAAGCGCGGTGCGGCGGAGTCGCTGGCGCGGACGCTATTCGCTGCGGATGTGAGTCCGTTGCTGCCGGAGGCAATTTTATATCGCGGCGAAGAAGATTTGTTCAAGACGCCGGAATTTCACGCGGGCGAATTTGAGATCCAGGACATCGCCTCGCAACTGGTCGGGGCCCTCTGCGCGCCGCAGCCGGGTGAGACGTGGTGGGACACCTGCGCGGGCGAGGGCGGCAAGACGCTGCATTTATCCGACCTGATGCAGAACAAGGGAATGTTGTGGGCCAGCGACCGCGCGGAATGGCGTCTGACCAAGCTCAAGCGCCGGGCCGGGCGGGCGAAGGTGTTCAACTATCGCTCGGCGCACTGGGACGGCGGCGCGAAGCTCCCGACGAAAACCAAGTTCGACGGCGTGCTCGTGGATGCGCCGTGCAGCGGGATCGGAACGTGGCAGCGCAATCCACAGGCGCGCTGGACCACCGAACCGAATGACGTGCGCGAACTTTCCGAGATTCAGAAGCGGCTGCTTGCGAACGTCGCGCCGAGCGTGAAGCCGGGCGGTAAATTGATTTTCTCCGTTTGCACGTTGTCGCGCGCGGAAACCGCGGCAGTGGTGGAATATTTCAACGCGACGCAGCCGGATTTTGCGCCGCTTATTTGGGATCCCATCAGATTTCAGGAGCGCCCGGTCGAGCAGGCTTCGCAGGTGATGGTGTGGCCGCAGGATTTGTCCGGCAACGGTATGTTCATCGCCGGCTGGCGGCGGAAGCAAGTTTAACGAGCTGTTTCTAAAATCTTTCCGAGGATTTTTCGGATGTCCTCGTTATGTGGCTGTGAGGCGATGCCGAAGGCGTGGACGATATCGCGGAGGAAGGCGGCGTTCTCGCGGGTAATGTCGTAATAAACGGTTTCCTTGGGTTTTGCCGGTCCGGCTTGGCGCGGTGATCCGTCCATCGCCAGCACTTCCTTCATCGGCAGGCAGGCATAGACCATCGTTTGATAGCCGACGGCGCGCTGCTTCTGCTTGAGTTGGATTTGCACCCAGCCGTGCGGTGTGGCTTTTGTGAACTGTGGCAGGCGCTGCACGGCGCTCTGAAATCCGCCCGCCGCTGAGTTGGTCGAAGCCTCAACCTGCATGGCTTGGTTTTCTTCTAACTCATTGGGTTGAACTTTTTTTAGCGACGCGATTTCGCGGATCAAATCATTCGTTGAAAGTATGCCGCGACGCACGGCTTCAAAAATAATCTTGGAAAGTTCGTGGCCGTATTTCATCTCGCCGTTGCGGGTGAATCTGATTTCGGGGGCAACCGTGGGGCTATTCGTGTTCGGAACGTCATACCGGATTTGCCATTCGAGATAGTGCTTCCTGCCGAGCGAAACTTTTGACGGCGCCACCGCCAGGCCGAATCCGGTGGGGGATATCTCCTTCACGCGCACCTTGCCGGTCACGGCCGTCAGCGGCAGCCGGACGCGGACGGCGCTGCCCGGCGTTTCAACCAGCACGGATATATAATTCGCATCGCCGCCGAATAACTGGCCCGCGAAGATAATCAGGCCGGCGAACAGCAGGGCCAGGATTCGCCGGGCAAGGTGGTTTTTGCCGGCCGCGGGCGCGGGCTTCATGCCGGGAATTATTAAGCCAGAGTTCTCCTGGAGGCAAGTGTTCCAAAAAAGCTGGAAAATAATGTTGCCACGAATGGGGCGTTTGCTATATTCCGCGCTCCGTTTCTCCAAAAGCTGAAACGGTTATTTTTACCGCGATTTTTAACGCAAATGCCGACAATTAATCAACTGGTCCGCAAGGGCCGCACAAAAGTTAAGTATAAGTCCAAGTCGCCTGCCTTGGAGAACTCCCCGTTTCGTCGTGGTGTGTGCATCCAAGTGATGACCCGCACCCCCAAGAAGCCCAACTCCGCGATGCGCAAAGTGGCCAAGGTTCGTTTGACGAACGGCTACGAAATCATCGCCTACATTCCCGACGAGGGCCACAACTTGCAGGAACATAGCATCGTGCTCGTGCGCGGTGGCCGTGTTAAGGATTTGCCCGGTGTGCGCTATCACATCGTCCGTGGCACCCTCGACGCCGCCGGCGTGGAGAAGCGCCGCGTGAGCCGTTCCAAGTATGGCGTGAAGAAACCCAAGGCCGCCAAAGCCGCCGCCAAGTAACCTTTTACCCGATTAATTATGTCTCGCAGACGTCAAGCAACCAAACGGCCACTGGCCAAAGACGGCAAATACCAGAACACGCTGGTCAGCCGCCTCGTGAACACCGTGATGTTTTCCGGCAAGAAGAGCACCGCGCAACGCATCGTTTACGGCGCGTTCGACACCATTTCCGAAAAGAATCCGGCCAGCAACCCGATTGAAATTTTGCAGCGCGCGGTGGACAACGCCAAGCCCCGCATCGAAACCAAGGCCCGCCGCGTCGGTGGCGCCACCTATCAGGTGCCGCTGGAAATCCCCTCGGAGCGCCAGAACGCGCTGGCCTTGCGCTGGATTGTGGACTTTGCGGACGCCAAGAAGGGCGTGCCGATGAAGGCCGCGCTCGCCGCGGAAATCCTCGAAGCCTATCAGGGGCAGGGGAACGCCATCCGCAAACGTGACGAGGTTCACAAGATGGCCCAGGCTAACAAAGCCTTCGCGCATTTCCGTTGGTAGAAAGTTTTTTCAACACGCCCCGACGGAAATCGCCGGGGCGTTTTTTGTTCCCACCCCAGATTAAGTTTAATTGCATTTTGAAATTTTATGAGCGCTGAAGTCAAATCCCCGAATTCGCCCACCCGCGAATATACCCTCGAACGCACCCGCAACATTGGCATCGCCGCGCACATTGATGCCGGCAAGACGACGACGACCGAACGTATTTTGTTCTACACGGGATTGATTCACAAAATCGGTGACGTGGATGACGGCAATACCGTCACCGACTGGATGGAGCAGGAAAAGGAACGCGGCATCACTATTACGTCCGCCGCCGTCACCTGTTTCTGGACGCAGAAATGCGCCAAGGCCGGCGAAGACCAGGTTTACAAGGCGTTCAACAATGTGCCGCACCGCATCAATATTATTGATACGCCGGGACACGTTGACTTCACCGCCGAAGTGGAGCGCTCCATGCGCGTGCTCGACGGCGCGGTCGCCGTGTTCTGCGGCGTCGCGGGCGTGCAGCCCCAGTCCGAAACGGTCTGGCGGCAGGCCACGAAGTATAATGTTCCGCGCATCGCGTTCGTCAACAAGATGGATCGCATGGGCGCGAATTTTGAAAATGCGCTCAACGATATGCGCACCAAGCTCAAGGCGTATGCGTTCCCGATTTTCCTGCCGCTGGGCCAGGGGCCGACCGAGGCCGAAGGCAAGCCGGTCACCGGCGGTTTTGAAGGCGTCATTGACGTCGTCAACCAGAAGACGATTTATTGGGGTCCGGGCGAAGCGAACGAAGGTCTCAATTACGAGATCAAGGAAATCGCGCCGGAAGACAAAGACCGCGCCGATGCGGCGCTCGCGGAATTGATTGATGCCGTCTCCAACAAGGACGACGAAATCGCCAACCTCGTGTTGGAAGAAAAGCCCATCACCGCGCCGATTCTCAAGGCCGCCATCCGCCGCCTCACTTGCAAAATCGAAATCGTGCCCGTTCTCTGCGGTTCGGCGTTCAAGAAAAAAGGCGTGCAGGTTTTGGTGGACGCCGTCATCGATTATCTGCCCAGCCCGATTGACATTCCCGGCGCCACCGGTCACGAACTCGGCACGGAAGTCGTCGTCAATGTGCCGACGAACGACCACGAAAAATTCTGTTCGCTCGCATTCAAGCTCTGGACCGATCCTTACGCGGGCAAGCTGGTGTTCTTCCGCGTCTATTCCGGTCACCTCAAGAAGGGCGACAGCATTTACAATCCGCGCACGCGCAAACGCGAGCGCGTTTCCCGCCTCATGGTCATCCAGGGCAGCGAGCGCAAGGATATCAACGAAGTTTACGCCGGCGATATCGCCGCGCTCGTCGGTCTGCGCAACATCACCACCGGTGACACGCTGTGCAATGAAGATTACGACGTGACGCTCGAGCCGCCGACGTTCCCCGAACCCGTTATCTCGATGGCCGTCGAACCGAAGACGAAGCAGGATCGCGACAAATTGTCCGAAGGTTTGCAGCGCCTCGCGGAAGAAGATCCGACGTTCCGTTGTTTCACGAACGAAGAAACCGGCCAGCTCATCATTGCGGGCATGGGTGAGCTGCATCTGGAAATCATCGTGGACCGCCTCAAGCGCGAATTCAAAGTGGAGGCCAACACCGGCGCTCCGCAGATCGCCTATCGCGAAACCATCACCAAGAACGCCGAGGGCGAAGGCAAGTTCATCCGCCAGTCCGGCGGCAAGGGCCAATACGGCCACGCCTGCATCAAGGTGTATCCGAATGAGAAGGGCAAGGGCGTCGAAGTCGTGGACGAAATCGTCGGCGGCGCGATTCCCAAGGAATTTATTCCCAAGGTCATTGACGGCATCGAAGAAGCCATTAAGGGCGGCGTGTATTGCGGCTACCAGGTCATTGACATCAAAGTTGAAGTCGTGGACGGCTCGTTCCACGAAGTTGACTCGAACGAACTCGCCTTCCGCATGGCCGGTATTTTCGCTTTGAAAGACGCCTTCAAGAAGGCCGGGCCGATCCTGCTCGAACCGCTGATGAAAGTCGAATGCACGACGCCTGATGAATATCAGGGCGACCTGCTCGGCGACATCAACCGCCGTCGCGGCACGATCGTGAGCATCGAAGCGAAGAACGGTCAGACCGTCCTCAACGCCAACGTGCCGCTCGCCGAAATGTTCGGTTACGCCACCGCCATCCGGTCACTCTCCAAAGGCCGCGCCTCTTACTCCATGGAGCCGCTCACTTTTGCGCAGGTGCCGAACAGCGTCCTCACCACGATTCTGGATGCCGCCGCCAAGAAGCCCGCCGCGCGCACCTAGTCCACGGTTGACCATTATTCGGGCCGGACGATTTATTTCGCCCGGCCTGTTTTGTTTAATCTAATCATGGTGAAGCGAAAGACCTTTCCAAAGTCCTTACAAACAAGGTAAAACATTCCGGCGCAACCCTCGCTGGCTGGGACCAGACGCTCCTGCTGCCGGGGTGTTCCGCTTGACCGGTCGCATTGCCAAACCATGCCAACCACCATAGGAACCATGAAACATTCAAAAACACTTTTCGCCGGCCTGCTTGCTTGTGCGGTTCTAGCCGTTAGGCCGGCGCCGGCACAGATCGCCAACACCAATCGTGACAGCGCCGGGGTGAACCTCGGGGGCGCGGCTTCCGCCCAGGCGGGCGGCCTGCTTTACGCCCCGACCTACGATGCTTGCTTCCAGTCAGGAAAGCCGGTCATTACGCGCAAGGACATTTATCACGACGGCTGGATGGATTTGAACAAGAACGGGAAAAAGGACGATTACGAAGACCCGACCCAGCCGGTGGAGGCGCGGCTGGACGATTTGATTGCGCAGATGACCGTGGACGAAAAGACGGTGCAGCTGGCCACGCTCTACGGCTATGACCGCGTGTGCAAAGATTACCTGCCGACGGCCGCCTGGCGCACGGCGTTTTGGAAAGACGGTGTGGCGAACATTGACGAGCATCTGAACGGCTATCCTTACTTCGACGAAAAACTGCCGGGCGTGGAATTTCTCTGGCCCGCCTCCAAGCACGCCTGGGCGCTCAATGAGGTCCAGCGCTTTTTCATCGAGGACACGCGGCTCGGCGTGCCGGCGGAGTTCACCGACGAGGGGATTCGCGGCGTCGAGGCGTTCAAGGCGACGTGTTTCCCGACGCAGCTGGGCATGGGCCAGACGTGGGATCGGGATCTCATCCGCCAGATGGGCGAAGTCACCGGCCGCGAGGCCCACGCGCTGGGGTTTGCCAATGTCTATTCACCGATCATGGACGTGATGCGCGACCCGCGCTGGGGGCGCTGCGAGGAATCCTACGGCGAAGACCCGTTTCTCGTTTCCGAACTCGGCATTGAAATGGTCAAAGGCATTCAGGCGCAGCAAATAGTTTCCACGATGAAACATTATTGCATCTACGCTGACAACGAGGGCGCCCGCGAGGGTTTGGCCCGCGTGAATCCCCGCTGCGGCCCGCGCGAGACCGAGCTGCTGCACCTCTGGCCCTACGAGCGCGTCATCCGCGAGGCTAATCCGCTCGGCGTGATGAGTTCCTACAACGACTACGACGGCGTGCCCATCCAGGGCAGCCATTATTATCTGACCGACGTGCTGCGAACGCGCTTCGGGTTCAAGGGCTACGTCGTGAGCGACAGCGACGCCGTTGAATATCTCAACAGCAAACATCACACGGCGGCGACTTACAAGGAGGCCGTGCGCCAGTCGGTCATAGCGGGTCTGAACGTCCGCACCACGTTCAATCCGCCGGCGGTCTTCGTGAAGCCGCTGCGTGAGCTGGTGAACGAGGGCTCGATTCCGATGGCCGTGCTCGACGCCCGCGTGCGCGATGTGCTGCGCGTGAAAATGTGGGAAGGCCTTTTCGACCAGCCGTATCACCCGCTGGCCGGCGCCGACGCGGCCGTGTTGAGCGCGGAGAATCTCGCCGTCGCCGCCCGCGCCTCGCGCGAATGCCTCGTCCTGCTCAAGAACGAAAAAAATCTCCTGCCGCTCGCCGCCGCGAAGATCAAGACCATCGCCGTCTGCGGGCCAAATGCCGACGATGGTCGCTATGCCTCCGGCCACTACGGACCGCTCACCGCGCCTGTCGTCACCGTGCGCGCGGCGCTGGAGCAGCGCTTCGCGGGCCAGGCGAAAATCCTCTACACGCGTGGCTGCGACCATTTCGACGCCCGCTGGCCGGACACGGAAATCATGCGCGAGTCGCCCACCGCTGACGAACAGGCGGAGATTGACCTCGCCGTCGCGAACGCGCGCCAGGCCGATGTGGCCATCGTCGTGGTCGGGGATATTCCGCGCGGCATGCCGACCACGCGCGGCACCGTTGGCGAGAATTGCTCCCGCACCAGTATTGATTTGACCGGGCGCCAAGATGATTTGATTCGCGCCGTCGCCGCCACCGGCAAGCCGGTGATTGTCGTCAACATCAGCGGCCGGCCAGTGGCATTGAATTGGGCGAACCGCCTTTGCCCCGCGATTTTACAGGCGTTCTCTCCGGGCATGGCCGGCGGCCCCGCCATCGTCGAAGCATTGTTCGGCGATTACAACCCGGGCGGCAAGCTGACCTGCACGTTCCCGAAAACCGCCGGCCAGTTGGAAATGAATTTTCCCGCCAAGCCCGCCGCCAACAGCGAACCCACCGGCAAATCGCGCGTCAACGTCGCCGGCCTGCTCTGGCCCTTCGGCCACGGCCTCAGCTACACCACGTTCAAATACAGCGACCTCGCCGTCACACCGGCGTCGCCGGCTCACGACGCCAGGGTGACGGTTAGCTTCAAACTCACGAACACCGGCGGTCCTGCCGGCGAGGAGATTCCACAGCTTTACGTGCACCAGGAAGTCAGCTCGGTGACGATCTGGGAAAAACGGCTCTGCGGCTTTGAACGGATTCCGCTGGCGCCCGGCGAAACCAAGACCGTCACCCTGACCATCGCGCCGGAATGTCTGGCCTTGTGGAACGAAGCGATGCAGCGCGTCGTCGAGCCGGGCAAATACGACGTGCTGGTCGGCGCCTCGTCGGAAGACGTCCGGCTGAAGGGCGGGTTTGAAATCGTCAACTAAGGCTGTTTTCCGCGTGCCGGGGCTGTGGCTGGTCATCGCCTGGCGCCGGCAGGGCCTTGCCGCCGCTCACGCCGACATTTCGTAATTCAAGAACGACAGGCAATAAATCGCCGCTGTCTCGACGCGCAAGGTGAGTTTGCCGAGGGTGATGGGCTTCGCGCCGGCGGCTTCGATGGCCAGCAATTCCGCCCGCGTGAAATCGCCCTCCGGCCCGATCCACACGCCGGCGCTCGTGGGCCGGCGGCCGTGCTGCTGCTGAAATTCCAAAATCCAATCGCGCGGATGCCGCCGCTCCGTCTGCAGCGAGCCGACGAGGGACAATTCCAGTTTATCACCGCCCGCCAGGTATTCCGCGATGGTCCGGGGTGCGGCGACTTCCGGCAGCCACGCCGCGCCGCATTGCTTGATGGCTTCGATGGCGATCTGCTGCCATTTCTCGCGCTTGGCCTCCGCGCCGTCGCCGTCGAGCTGCGTCACGACGCGCTCGGTGAGCAGCGGCGCGATGCGGTGCGCGCCGAGTTCCACGGCCTTCTGGATGATGCTCTCGATGAGCTTGCCCTTGGGAATGGCGACGAGCAGCGTGAGCTGGCAGGGCGGGGCGGGGGTGAATTTCTTTTCCTTCACCGCCAGGACGAGGGAATTTTTCGTGGCGCTCTCGACGTCGCACCGGCATTCCGTGCCCGCGCCGTCGAGGACGGCCACGCGTTCGCCGCGCTGGAGCCGCAGCACGTGGAGGGCGTGGTGCGCCTCGCGTCCGTCCAGCCGCAGCGCCGGCTCGCGGCAACTTGCTGGCGGAAGGTAAAACCGATGCATGGCTTATTGGAAAAACTTTTTCGCCTTCTCCAAGAAACTTTGCGAGAGCGGCATTTCCTTGCCGTCGCAGAGCGCGGCGAATTCCTGCAGCTTGTGTTTCTGGTCGTTGTTCAGGTGCGTCGGCACTTCCACCTGCACGCGGACGTGCAGATCGCCCTGGCCGTGGCCCTGCAGGTTTTTCACGCCGCGCCCCTTGAGGCGCAGCAGCGTGCCGGGCTGCGTGCCGGCGGGGATTTTCACCGTGGCCTTGCCTTGCAGCGTCGGCACTTCAATCTCCGCGCCGAGCGTGGCCTGAATGAAGCTCACCGGCACTTCGCAGAGCAGGTCGTCGCCTTCGCGCGAGAAAATCTCGTGCGGCTTGACCTGCAGGAAAACATAAAGATCGCCCGCCGGTCCGCCACGCGTGCCGGCCTCGCCGTTGCCGGAGGAACGCAGGCGCGAGTTTGCCTCGACGCCGGCGGGAATGCGCAGCTTGATCTTGGAGGTGCGCTCAGCCTTGCCGTTGCCGGCACATTTCTTGCAGGGCTTTTCGAGGATGCGCCCCGCGCCTTTGCAGTGGGGGCAGGTCTGCGCGATGCTGAAAATACCGCGTGAGGTGAGCACCTGGCCCCGGCCGCCGCACGTGCCGCACTGGCGCGTCTTGGATCCGGGCTCGGCCCCGGCGCCGTGACAGCTGTCGCACGCGTCGAGCTTGGTGACGGAAATCTCCTTCTCGCAGCCGAGCGCGGCTTCTTCGAGCGAGATCTGCATGTCGTAACGCAAATCGTCGCCGCGCGTCGGGCCGTTGGGATCCTGGCCGCCGCCGAACAGATTTTCAAAAATGCTGCCGCTGCCGCCGCCGCCGCCGAAGACATCGCGGAAGATGTCGAAGGGATCGTGAAAGCCGGCCCCGCCGGCGAAGCCGCCGCCGCCCCGGGCGCGGGCGCGGGGATCGAAGGCATCGTGGCCGTATTGGTCGTAGGCGGCGCGCTTCTGCGGGTCGCTCAGGATTTCGTAGGCGTGGCCGAGCTCCTTGAAGTTTTCCTCAGCCTGCTTGTCGCCCGGATTTTTGTCCGGATGATATTTTACGGCCTGCTTGCGGTAGGCTTTCTTGATTTCGTCGTCGCCCGCGCCCTTGCTGACGCCCAGAATTTCATAGTAATCGCGTTTGGCCATGCTGTTTGCAGGTTGAAATTACGGCTTGGGTCAGGCGGTCGCCGGCTTCTTAGCGACGACGACGGTGGCGGGGCGGAGCAGGCGTTCCTTGAACTTATAGCCCTTGCGCAATTGCTGAAGGACGTTGCCCTCGACCACCTCGGCGGATTCCTGTTCGGAAACGGCCTCGTGAAAATTCGGGTCGAACGGTTTGCCGGAGGCGTCGATCTCTTCCAGGCCGCTGTCGACGAGCGCGCTTTTCAACTGCTGCTGAATCATCACCACGCCTGACTGGAACGACGCGAGCTTGGCGCCCTCGGCGTTCTGCGCGGCGGCGAGGGCCATCTCGAAGTTGTCGAGGACGGGCAGGACTTTCTGGAGCAGCGAGAACGTGGCGTATTGCGCGGACTCGATTTTTTCCCGGGCGGCGCGCTTCTTGAAATTGTCGAAATCGGCCGTGGTGCGGAGCAGCCGCTCCCAATGATCATCCGCCTTGGCGGCGCGGGTCTTGAGTTCCTCGATCTCAGCCGGCGTGGGCGGCGGCAGCGTCGCGGGCACGGCTTCGGGATTTTCCGGCGGGGGCAAATCGGTTTTGGTTTTGCTCATAGGCTGTTTACGTCCAAACATTCAGACGCACACCATAGCAGAGGTGCGAGGCTCGGGCAACGGGCAAGACGCGCCGCTTGAATTTCAAGGTCGGTTTTAGAGCGGCGGGACCAGTTTCTGGAATTCCGGCTGGTTGCGCAGGATGTTCAGGTGCGCATCGGTGCGGGCCTGGGTCAGCAGGTCGCGGGCGGCGGGATTGACCTTGCGGCGCGCGGCGCTCAAGTCCAGCGCCAGCTTGAGGTTGGCGAGCGCGGGCGCGGTCTGGCCGAGGTAAGCCTGCAAGGCGGCGAGGTCGTAGCGCGGCTCCGGTTCGGTGGGGGCCAGCGCGGCGAGTTTTTCCAGGGCCTTCTCCAGCTTGGGCATGTTGCCCAGTTGCGAGTAGTAGCCGGCGACGGCGCCGGCGTCGGCATATTTCAGGTTGGTGCTGACCAGCGCCTGGTCGAAGAACTCGATGGCACGGTTGGTCTGCTGCATCTGGGCGTAGGTGACGCCGAGCATGATGAGGTTGTGGACATCGCTGGGATTGGTGCGGGCGGTGGCCTCCATCTGGTCAATCTGGCTGATGGCCTTCGTGCGCTCGTCGTTCTGTTTTTTGTAGGTCTTCAGATTTTCGATGAGGTCGGTGATCTGCTGGTTGTAGGGGTCGAGCTTCTTGCAGGTCTCGGCGATGAGCAGGGCGTCGTCAAAGCGTCCGAGCGGCAGCAGGAAGTTGATGTAGCGATACACGGCTTCCGGGCTGTAGGGGCAGAAGGTGAACGCCTGCTTGAAAGCGAAATCCGTCTCGCGGATGAGCGCGGCCTGGCTGGCCGGCGTCTTCTGACGGTATTCCGGCGGGCATTGCGGGCCGAGTCGCCAGGCATACATGCCGGCCTGCGAACTGCGCAGTTTGGAGAAGGCCTTCTGCGCATCGTCATCGCGGACAAAGGCGCGGTCGCCGGTGTAGCCTTTGTAATTGTTGTGGATGTAGGTACGCTCCACGAAGTCGGCGATCTCCTTGATGGTGGTGTCGTAGGTGATCCAGTTGCCGCAGAGGCGCGGGGTGAAATCGGTCCAGAACTTGTGGTCGAGGTCGAAGATGTCCTGCGTGAGCTCCGGCAGCGGGTTGCGGTTGATCTTCATGATGACGCTGAAGGGCGTCTCGTAGGGATACATCCAGTCGAGCGGGAAACTTTCCTCGACGTAGAATTCATTCGTCGGGCAGTTGTCGAAGATGACCCTGCAGAGGAGGCCGTTGATTTTCATGACGGCGACCTGGCCGGACACCTGCACGCGGCCGTTGTCCATGTGCACATCTTCGCCGGGGGCGAGCTGGTTGAGCTGGGCCCGGCGGCCCACATCCTCGGTGTAATCCTGAAAGCATTTCTGCGAATCGGCCGGCGAGGGGATGTAAATTTCGTTGGGCGGATAAATGCCCTGGCCCCGGCGGTGGTCTTCGATGAATTTGCCCCACGCCGTGAACGGCCGGTCCAGAACGTGATAGAGCAGGGTGGCGACGCCTTCGATCAGGGCGTTGCCGGAATCGCCGCTGCCCAGGTCGCCGCCGTCCACCACGATCGCGCCCGGACTGGTCAGGTGGGCGAGGGCGGCCGCGTATTTGACCAGCCGGCTGAAGAACGGCGGATCGATCTGCTTGGACCGGTTGTATTGCGACCGCAGGTATTCGAGGTAGGTGCCGTCGGCGAGCGCGTTCTGCGTGATGATGTAAACGTCGCGGCGGTCGAATTTCTGGTCCTGCTCCGGCTGGCAGCGGTGCGGGATGAAGCTTTCGCAGAAAATGATGTAGGTCGGGCAGAACCGGCCCGGGTCCGTGCCGCCGAAGAGCACGGTGTCGCGCGCCATTTCGGGATAGATGATCTTGGCGTTCTTCGGATCTTTGAGCAACTCGGCGCGCAGGACGTTGTCGTAGGTCAGCTTGCCGGTCTTGGGATTCAGGAACGGCGGCGTGAACATGTCGTGGCCGAACCAGTAGCCGAACCAGTGGTTGCGCTGTTCGCTCTTATACCAGTGGGTCATGCCCGACCACACCGGCATGATGCAGATCAGGCCGAGCAGGATCACCAGCGGCCCGCGGTTGCGATACACCAGGAGGGCGCCGATGAACACCAGCGGAATGGCGATCAGGATCAGGCTGGCGAACACCGGCAGGCCGTATTGATCCTTGTCGAAGGCCAGCGCGACGTAGTGCGGCAGCTGGCTGAGGGAGATTTCGCCGGCGGGGCCGAAATACAGTTTGCCGGTCGCATCCACGAGGCAATACAGCGCCAGCACCGCCGCCACGCCGCCGCCGATCAAACCCCAGCGGCGGAATTTCTGGTAGTGCGTCGCCATGTAGGCGGCCATCAGCGTCAAACCGTAACCGATCATCAGCGCGAACAGACCGTGCGACGCGGTGAAGAACACCTTGTTCAGCTCCGAGGTGGAACGATCCGGCGTCACGTCCAGCAGGATCACCAGCAGCACGGACAGGCAGAAGTAAATGGAGGTCAGCCCGATGATCCATGAGCGTTCGCGCTTGTGCATCTTCATGATGAACAGGAACGGCATCAGGCCGATGAACATGTAGACCCGGCTGAACGAGTCCGAAAGCCCCTGCGCGATGTAGCCGAGCTGGAAGGCGAAGCGCGTCGGGTTCTGGAAGATGTTCGAGCCGTGCGCCGTCTCATACTGGCCGCGGCTCAGCGCGTGAAAGAAGCCTTCCACCGTGCGCGGATAGCCCCATTGCATCGGCGGCACCGTCATGCCCGAGACCGGCATGTAAAAATAGAACGACACGCCCAGCACCCACAGCACGCCCATCCAGATCACCGCTTTCCATTCCGAGAACATGCCCTTGGTCTGGATCGCCAGCCAGCCGCCCCCGAGGATGGAGCCGATGCCCACGACGTGGAACAGCACCTGTTCAATCGAGCTCATGTTGTTCAAGGCCGGGATATTGCCCGCCGCCAGCAGCATCAGGCCGACGAGATAAATGATGCTGTTGCCCAGGATCAGATCCCGCCCCAGCTTCGGCTGCACCGCGGCGATCAGCACTTCCACGCCCATCGCGCTCAGCAGCAGGGTCTGGTGAATCGTCGCGCACAGGCCGTAAAGAAACATCGCCATGTAGAGATACCGGCGCTGCTGCGGTGCATACATCCAGCGCATCAGGCACAGCACCACGGCGATCAGCCACGGCACGCCGAACACGGAAATACGGTTGATCACCACCGACTCGCTCCACATGAAGACGTCCATCCCCAGCAGCGTGCCCGCCACGCAGCCCGCCACCACGCAGATGGCATTTTCCCATTCGCGGGTGAGGGTTTTCAATTCCTCGATGCCCTCGATCAACATGCTGCTGCCGCGCGACACCATGAAGGCCAGCAGGCCGCAGCCCATCGCCGCCGCGAAGGATTGGCCGACTTCCACGCGCCACGCGACGTTCCCGAACGGCACGATGACCGTCCAGAACCAGCTGTAGATCGCCCAGAACGGATAGCCCGGCGGATGCGGGATGCCCGCGTAATACGAGCCCGTGCACAATTCACCGGAATCTTCCAGCGTCAGTTCCGGCGCCAGCGTCCATAGATACACCGCCCACACCGACGCGAACGTGATGATCAGCGCGATCCAGTCAATCCGGCGGAACAGCGGCGGCACAATAATCGGAGTGGCGGGCGCGCCCGGTTTTGCCGGCGCGGTAACCTTGGTGTTTTTGTCGTTGCTCATGCTTTAGAAAGTTTTTTTAGGCCGGATAGTTGAAGCCCAAATCGCTGATTTGTCCATCAAAAACGGCGCTGGAAAATAGACTCCGCCCCTGCCGCCGCGTTCAACCTTGCACTTTTCACTTCACCCGCGCGCCCGCATCCGGCAGCATTTGCCGCAAATGTATAACGGCCAGAAAGTCGTCGTCGTCATGCCCGCCTACAACGCGGCCAAGACCGTCACCCAAACCGTGGACGAGGTGCACCAGCAGGGCATCGTGGATCTCATCATTTTGGTGGATGACCGCAGCCGCGACGACACCGTCCAGGTCGCTTCCCAGCTGCTCGGCGTCAAAGTCCACGTCCACGAGAAAAACACCGGCTACGGCGGCAACCAGAAGACCTGCTACAAGCTCGCCCTCCAGGCCGGGGCTGACATCGTCATCATGGTCCACCCGGACTACCAATACACCCCCAAGCTCATCCCCGCGCTCGCCTCCATGATCGCCAACGACATCCATCCCTGCATCCTCGCCAGCCGCATTCTCGGCGGCTATTCGCTGCAGGGCGGCATGCCCGGCTGGAAATACGTGGCCAACCGCTTCCTCACCTTTGCGGAAAACCTGATGCTCGGCGCCAAGCTCTCCGAATACCACACCGGCTACCGCGCCTTCTCCAAGAAAGTCCTCCAGAAGCTTGATCTTTCGAACAATTCCGACGACTTCGTCTTCGACAACCAGATGCTCGCGCAAATCCTCTGGCACGGCTTCACCATCGGCGAAGTGAGCTGCCCCACCAAGTATTTCACCGACGCCTCCTCCATCAACTTCCGCCGCAGCGTCAAATACGGCTTCGGCTGCCTCGGCACCGGCACGAAATTCCGCCTCGCCAAGATGGGCCTCATCCAATCCAAGCTGTTCCCGAAGTGAATCGCCTTCTCTACCGGATGAATTATTGAAACGGGGGGAAGGACCAGCCGCGTGCGGAAAGGCGGTGACTGGGCCGGAAGCAGCGCGCGAAGGGATTTAGAGACTGGCGGCCCGGAAAAGCATGTTTGCGCGCGGCGCGGAGGAAACTTTTAAGGCTCGTAGCCTATCCTCAGATTAGGCTGCTGGTTTCGATTTCTCATCTTCCTTCTTTCTAGCGGCGAGGTATGTCGTGACACCCGCAGCCATCGCTCCACCGACTGACTTGCACGCGTCGTCATAAATCCTCCACGACAAACCATCCTGATGATGGGCAAATGGTGCAATCGTAAATCCATACATACCCAAATAATACGAGCCGAAATTGGCGAGCCACAAAATGACGCCAAAAACAGCGAAAGCCATCACTGCCTTCTTCAACGATTTGGTGTCACCAATTTCCATAGCGCGTAAGCAGCCTAACAGATAATAGATTTTGCCCTATGTAGCCTATCCTTATTCACGAAATGACACTAGGCGCGCCGAAAAATGATGTCCAGCAGAAATTTAGGTCGTTTCTGGCCCGGCCATTGCCTTTAGCAAACACGTCTCGTCCGCCGTGTCGGGTGTATTTTAGCGCCTGCGGCACTTTTCCGGAGCGCGGCCTTCAGGCCGCTTCACCGTGCTACCTTGTGAGGCTTTGGATTATTCTACGCGCACGAAACAGCGTGCCTTGAAGCGGCGTGAACGCCGCGCTCCGAATCCCGACGGGATTCCATCCCTCAGCCTAGGATTATCCCGACCGGATTTCCCGCGTCCAGACGCCACCGGCAAACCCGAACAA
>CAIXPZ010000207.1 GCA_903921455.1 uncultured Verrucomicrobia subdivision 3 bacterium
CGCTTTCAGGAAATTATACATCTGCGTCGCTGCGCCGCTGGCGTCGGCGGGGTTATGCGCTTGATAATAGTGCAACGGCACAAAGTCCACGCGCAGTCCGGCGGCATCGGCCTGGCTCATGAAATTGGTGATCCACGACCAACCGCCGTCCGTGACGGCTGGTGCGCCGACGCGCAGGCCGGTGCCGAGCAAATCCGGCCAAGACCAGATGGCGTCGCCGACCGCGATATTTGCCTGCGCTGTGCTGTCTGGTTCGTTGTAGCCCAGCACGGTGTTAGCGCCGCGCGACTGCCAGTTTTGGGATAAGCTTGGCCACCAGCGTTGCGCCCGGATCGGCAGATATTCCAGATCGCGCGAGGAATTTTGGTCGATGTTCCAGTTATACCACCAGTTCACGTTCAACAAGCTGATTCCGGGGTCACCCGCGATGCCTTTCTTGCTCGTCCAACGCCACGGCGTGACGTAGATGAAGCGGATATGATTTTCGAGCGTGGCCGGCAGGATGCTGATTTCCAGGTCGCCGTCCTGCGCGATGTAGCACTTGCTGATGCCGTTGCCGCCGGTGTTCTGCGCCATGACCGCCATGTAGCCGCGCTTCAGCTTGAACGAGCTGATGTTCATGTCCATCACGCCGAGGCCGGTGCCGGTGTAATAGGCATACTGGCTGTATTTCGCGGAGGTGCCGGTGAAGTGCGGCCCGCTGAATGCTTGCAACGGCTGGAAACTGGGCGGCTGCGGTATCACCACTGCGCCGGCACCATATTGGACGACGCGGATATTGCTGTCGGCCACGGCCGCGGCACCGCTGACGAATATCTGCCCAAGGTAGGTTGATACCACGGCGGAAGGCTTGATGCCGGTTAGGAACAACCACGCATCGGAGGAATTCAAATTGATCGTGCAACCGGAGAGTGGCGTGCTGGTGCCGGTGATGCGCAGTTCGCAGCGGTTGCTCATCGTCACCGTCGTGCCGGCGAGTGATGGGTAAGTTTGCACGCCGTCGGTAATGACGATTTGCGCCGTCGCCGCTAGTGGCAACAGCGCCGCAATCAGCAGCAGCCAACCTGCCAAGCGTTGAAGGGGCAAATTCACGGTCACTGACAACGTATCACGGAATACGCACGGCATAAAATCTGAAGGCGTTGGTGTCCGGGATGGTGTTGGTAAAAGCAAAGCCGCCGCTGCCATCGCATACTCCGGAACCGATCTGGGCCCAGCTAGCCACTGGCACGGCTAGGTTGGTGGCGGACAAGATGGAAAAGCCATAGCCCGCTGCACCGCCAGAACCGGATAGGACCAGATTGGTTCCCGCCAGGGAAACTTGGCCGACTTGCGGCGTCACGGTTCCCAATGTCACCGCCAGCGTGCCGTTGACGGCGAGATTATTGGTGTTCCACAAAAGATTGGTTCCCGGCGTTGCGGGCGTGAGACCGCTGAAAAAATTCCGGTAATTTGTCGCGTAAAAAATTTTAAAGCTGTCGCCCGCTGTGATCTGGTCGCCCGTTGAAATCAATTGCAGCGGCCCGCCCGCCGTGAGCGTGCTGACGCCTTTCACATTGTCGTTGGTCAACCCCGCGCCGGATTTTTTCAAATGGATGACAAAAGTGCCGTTGTTCGTCAGCGCGTTGTTGACGGTGAGCGTGCCGATGGCGCTGCCGCCCGGCGCCAGCGTAGCGCCCGACGCGACGGTGACCGGTCCGGTGATGGTTCCGCTGCCGGCCAAAGTTCCGGCGGATATCGTGGTCGCACCGGTGTAAACATTGACGCCATTCAGGGTCAGCGTACCGGCATTGGTTTTAACCACGCTGACGGTGTAACCATTGGCGTTGCTGATGATCCCAGAAATGAGAAAGTTGCCCGCGCCCATGAATGTCAGCGTGCGTGCATTTGGGACCGATGGTGCGCTGGCGGGAATCAAACCGGATAGATTGAGCGTGCCGCTATCCGAATCCAGCCAGTAATTTCCGCCGCCGGATGCTAAAATAAAGTCCCCGGCCACCGTGTTGCTGCCGGCGAGGTTTTGGATGGAAAAGGCATTCACATTGCGCCCCGCGAGGCTGATGCCCTGTGTGATGGTGAGGTTGCCCTGCGCGCCGTCGAGTTGCAGTGTGGAACTGCCCGCGTTGTTGTTGCGCAGGGTGATCGGCGACGCGACGTTTGCCACCGCATAGCTGCTGGCGATGCGAACAATCCCGTCGCTGCTCGTCGTGCTTTGCGTGTCCACATATAACGTGCCGGACAGGGAATTGCTGCCGCTCAGGACCAGTGTGCCCGGCCCGCTCTTGGTGAAACCGTTCGCGCCCGCGACCGGCAAGGCGAACGTCGCGGTGTTGGTGACCATGATGGCGGGCGAAGACGAACCGTTGTTGAGCGTGAGTGTGCTGCTGGCGGAGTTGGTGAGTATCCAATTTTGCGTGCCGGCAAGATCGCCAAACTTCAATGTGCCAAGGTTGCGCGAGGAATCGAGCGTGACCGTGCGGTCGGCGGTGATGTTCGCCGCGCTGAAATCGGCGGTGTTGCCCGCGCCGTCCGCCACAATGCTGCTGCTCCAGTTGCCGGTGCCGCTCCAGTTGCCGCTGGCATCAGCGCTCCATGCGCCGCTGCTGCTGGCGATGGCGGCAACCAGTGTGGTGGCCGCACCACCTGCGCCGGGAAAAGTGAGCGTGGCCGTCGAATTGTTGGTGGCCCAGGTGATGGCGGCCGCGGCGTTTGAGGTTTGCAGCGCGTTTTTCGCCGGGAACCAAACAGCGTAACGCGGACCGAGTTGGTTATTCTCAACAAACATCAGCGCGTCCTCCGCCTCGCCCGCCTCGGAATAACCCGCGCTGTCGGTGCGGTAATAATTATTGGTGGCTGCGTAGCGAAAATAGCCGGCGGGCCCGGCGGCCAAGCCGTAGCGCCCGGACACGCAAATCCAGTTGTTGGTGACATTGCGCGCCGCGCCGGACAAGGCGGTGATGGTGGCGGAGTTTGTTGCCCATTCCAATAGCCGTGAACCGCCGGTCAGCGGGTCATTCTCGATGCCGCAGATGAAGCTGCCGCCACTGGATGCCGTCGAGCCGCTACTCAATTTGGGAACCTCGACGATGGCGACGCTCTCACCGGTGGATTTGATAAATTCTTCCGTCGAGCCGAGGGAGCTGGTGATTTTAATTTCCGCCTCGAAGCCGCCCGCATTGGTGGCATAACTGATCAGCGTTGCGCTCGTGGGATTGCCCAATGCGCCAAGACCGAGTATGCCGGGCAGGCGTGGTGAAGAAACGAAGGCGTTGGTCGGGACAGACAGTGCCGCCGGTTCCACATTGGCCATGATCCGTGAGCCGTAACTGAAGGAAAACGTTCCAAATGGGCTCCGTTGATGGATGACCTGCACATCGGTGTTATACATGAGCGCGTTGGTGGGTGCCGTCATGGTGCCGGTGGGATAATCCGCATAGGTCAAATGCAGCCAGGCGATCGCGGTGCGCCGCGCCTCCACCGCTTCGCGATAAAACAAGATGCCGCCCCCGGGGTTGGCGCTCACGCCGACAAACGTGCCATCGCCATTTTGGAGCTGACGGTAACGGACGCATTGGGAAAGTTTGTCATCGGACCAACGCGCCAGCGGATCATTGAAATGCGCAGCCATCCAGGTAATGAACGAGTTGTGCTCGAAGTCGCGCACTGACCAATCCACGCCGGCGGGGTAGGCGAAATCTCCGGTGTCCGTGACGAGCAAATTGAGGTTGTTCGTCCAGACGGCCATGACGTTATGCTCGGCGAACGGCTGCAACTGCGCGGCGATGTTGGTGTCAGCCATGCGCGCCATCAGCAGGGAATCGCCGGCGGACATGCCCGCTACCATTTCGTAGGTCGGATGATAAAAACCATGATTTTGCAGGGCAAAACTGGGGTAAAGCGTCTGTGTCGTCACCCATGCCGCCAGCAGATCGCCATTGGTGCTGGGAACCGTGTAGGTGTTGGCGAGATATTTTTTGGCCGCCAGCAGCCACGTCGGCGCGTTGTTGCTGGTGCTCATCCACGCCGCCGCCAGCGCAAGAATATTGCCTTGCCAGGCGTTTTCTTCGGCCTTGGTGTCGCTGACGTAACCGGAAGCCGGAGCAATGCTGGCTCGATGATCAGCCTCGCTCACAACGACGCGACGAACGCCGTCAATCGTGGCGGCGGGTAGATTGCTTTGAAGGAGGATGCACGCCAGTCCCATGGAACCCGCCCATTCCGGCGTCTGCCAGTCGGTGCTGACGCCGCTCCAGCCCCATTTGTTACCGCTGATGGTGTTGTAGGCGCCGGTGACGTGCGTGTTGTGATCGTAGTTCAGCGCCTGCCGGATGCGGGCAAGACGAGTGCTGTATTTGGGATCATTCGGCAGTGCGAGGCACAGCACGGCATAGGCTACGGCGATGCCGCCATTGCCGCGTATGCCGCCGTTGCCCGTGCTGGCCCCATCGCCCCAATAGCCGGAATCGGGTATCGTTCCGCTCGTGGTCCAGATGGTTTCAGCGTAGGCCTCAAAGTTCGTGAGGCATTGCAGATAGGTTGATTGCGAATCCGCAAACATTGATCTGGCGCAACCGAGCAGCAACGCCAGCGTCAAGCTGACGCGCCGGATCGAATGAACGCTGAAAAGTATTTTCACTCAAAGTCACTGAACTGTTTTTAAGGAGGCGGGGTTCATGGCGCCCAGGTCTTCCTGCCAAAAATAGATTTCGCGGGTGGCTGGGCTCCAGCTGTGGATGAAAAACATTTTCTTCGCGTTGATCCACTGTGCCGAACCGTCGGCAAAGACTTCGTTGCCGCCGGCTGGCAGGCCGCCGCCGGATTTGTGGGCGGGCAAATTGGAAAACCCGCTGGGCGGCGGATTGTTGGCGTTGTCACTCCACTTGCCGTCAAATTTGATGACCAAATCCGCCGCCATCATCCAGCCAGGTTTGGCCGTGGTAAGTTTGATCGGACTACAGGAGGCGAATGAGCCGGCACTGTTGTTCCAAGTCGGGATGCCGCCGAAATAGGCATAGCCGAGCGTCCACTGGTTGTTGGCGGTATTTAAATTTGCCAGTCCCGGGCGGTTTGGGCAGGACCATAGATTGACCGAGCCGTTGGTGGAAACGACCAGACCGGCGGACGCCCAAACGGCGATGTTGGTATTTTCGAGCAGGATCGGATGATTCGGCGTGGTGCCATAACCGCCGGTGGCACCAGCTACTGGCAGGATATCATTGTTGTCGCCCGCCGTGAGATGACACGCAAGACCGATTTGGCGAAGGTTATTCACGCACTGAATACGCTTGGCCTTTTCCTTGGCGGCGGCTAAGGCGGGCAGCAGCATGGCCGCCAGAATGGCGATGATGGCGATGACTACGAGCAGTTCAATGAGTGTAAACGCCCGGCGAGACGGTTGGTTGGACTTATCCATAAATTTATCTGGCGTCAACTGATGATAATGACATGGGTGTTGGTTTACTTAATTATCGCTCTGGTGGGGCTGGATTTCAATTACCCGTAAGGGTAATTCAGTAAACTAAGCGGTAATACACCGAGCCATTGCCCGGGCTGATGATGTTGGTCACTATATTTACCGTGGACGTATTGGGAATTTCCGCCCAGTTGGTGCCGGGCCCGGCGGATGGCGAATTGCTCTGCACCTGTAACTTCCAGCCGGTGTGATCCGGTGGCCACGAGAGTGTCAACGTGCCGGCATTTAATCCACACATCAGGGTTGGTGGCGTGGTGGCAACCACTGCGGCATAGGCGAGACCGTCATACCAGGTTCGATTGTTTGCGCCGATGAGGGAGGGCAGGTCATCAACGAAGACTTCAATCTTACCCGCGCTATCCGCCTTGGCGGTGCCGACCCAACCGGCTAACAGCGCCCGGCCACTCTCCGAAAAAATGGTGGGTGCCGAGGTATAGGTCAGAGTGCTGGCGAGAACGGCCGCGGTGGCACCGAGCTGACTTGTGGCGTCGGCCGCGGCGTAGAGCGTATTGCCGCCTGGATTTGATGTGAAACCGGCGCGAATATTCCAGTCCTCAGTGGTGCTGGTGGGATCCCAAAAGTGGACGTAGATGGAATAATTCATGCCTGGAACTAAACCCGAAATGGTGGTCTTTAGCTCGGGCGCATTCTCCGCGGTCTCGCCGCCCGCTTCGAACACGTTGCCGCCGGAGGCAAACGGCGTGCGCTGTTCCCAAAGATTGTCCGCTCCGGTGGTGCCGTTCAATGGCGGTGAAAAAGTGCTGCCCCCCGCAAGCGTCGTGTTTCCACCGGCTCCGGAAGCGGCATCAAGATAGGTGAGTGGCGGTGTGGCCGGCGGCTGCGACACGTTTGGAACCTGCGTGGTGAACAAGCCCACGATGTTGCATGCATATGAGGTGTAGCTTGAATAGGATCCGCGAAACCAGAGCACGCATGGCTCACCGCCATTGCGGCGCGGGACGTATGGGCGAAGATTGTCCACTGTTGAATTGCTGGTGATCTGACTCCAGGTGAAATTCAAGCCGCCATTGGTGGTTCCCCCGCGCCAGAGTTCGTAGCGCTGGCTCGCACTCAAGGCGACATTCGTGGTGTCCGTGAGGTTGAACGGGTTTTGCGCGTTGCTGGAAATATAGATCGTGTTTGCGTCCTGCGGATCAAGACAAATGCCGCCGGCATAATCGTTTTCCACGGCATATAATGGACGGCCCGCTTGGGCGATGAAGCGTTTTTGCCAGTTCGTTCCCGTCCAGCGGGCGTAGTAATAGTAAATCCGGTCATCCGCGCCGCTGTTGGTCCCGGTTACCAGATCGCGTTGCACGGTGAAGACGCACACGGGTGCGGCGTTGGATTGAAAGGCGGTTTCCCAGCACCACGCGCGACCGGTGGGAATGTGGTCGTTCGGGTCGGAAGTGTTGGCGTCGCTATATTGGTAGATGACCGAGCCGCGTTCGCCGGCATCATGCAGAATCGGCAGGCTCGCATAGTTTTTTACCAGAGTGCCGTCGGTTTTGTAGAACGCACCGCCTTGGTAGAACAAGTGGTAGAGCGAATTGGTCACGTCGCGCGGATGACCGTCGGTGTAAAGAAAATCAATGCGGTTTGTGCCGTTGGCGGCGTATTTTACGTAAGGTCGGATCGTGCCGCCGGTGCCGGTTTGGATGAGCAGCTGGGCGGCCGACCAGTTCGTGCCGCCGTCGGTGGAGGTGAACACGGTGGGATTGAAATTCTGGTTGCGGCAGAAATTATAAATCTTGCCGCCTTCCGATGAAAGTTGGAACGGATTTGCATAGGTCATGCTCGCGCCGGAATTGGGGATGCTTAGCTCGGCGTTCCACCCGGAAGCGGCTACAGGATTCGTGCTGCTGGAAGTCCGATAGGAAAAATATTGATCGCTGATGTGTCGCGAATAGACCGCCAGCAACCGGCCGTCTTGCTTGGCGAGCAGGCCGGGATTGTCGTGGTCATCCAATTGCGTGAAGCCGCTCGTCCACAAATTCGTCGTGGTGCCGCTAAGTAGATCAAAGACGGCAAGTGTCGTCTTGCTGTCGGTGGCGCGCACAAAGCCGAAGTAAAGTTTGCCGTTGTGAAACAGGGCGCGGCTGTCGTTATACCACGTCCAGGCGCCATCACTGGTGAGCGTGGCAAAGTTCGTCTGGGCGGACAGCGTGGCTGCGCTGCCGGTCAAGGCGATGCCCAGCCAGGTTGCGAGCAGAGCATTGTTCATGAAACTGTTTTTAACAGCGCGGGGTGAAAGCTGGTTCAGCTTTCACCCCGGCTGGGATTATTTAATTTTGCTTACGGATAGACGAGGCGGTAATACGAGTTCAAGTTGGTTTTGGTAATCGGAATCACCGCCGCGTTCGTGGTCGTATAACCCGCCACCGTGCCCCAGTCGTTCGTGCTCTTGCTCACGCCCTTGTTCAGATTGTTCGTCTGCGTGAGCAACCGGTAGCCGGTATGATCCTGCGGCCACGTCAGCACCAGATTGGTTCCACCGCTCACGCTGTTGGTCAGCTTGAACGCCGCTTGGCTCGGAATCTGCACCACGTCCACGGCGTAAGTTTTCGTGGTCGCTCCGTCCTGTGCCGTGACCAGCACGCTCAATAGATTTGTGATGCCGGGATTCGGATTCATGCTCAACGATCCGCTTGGGATGCTTGAAGTCAGCACTCCGACCGGGCTGCCGTTGTAGGTCAACGTGTTGGTCGCCGTCAGGTCGGCGTTGGTCACCGTCACCGTGAAGGTGCTGCCATAGTTCTCTGTTGCGATGTAGCCGCTCAAGGTGTTCGAGGCAAACGCCGGCGCGAAGGTCACCACTGGATTTAAGGTGATCCCGGTCAAATACGCGTTGGTGCTGGCGCTGAATCCGGGTGTGATCACCAGGTTAATCTGACCGGCTCCCGTATCCACAATGGCGGCGGTTCCTGCGGGAGCCACATCAAATACCGGGGTGGCATTGAATGACGTTCCGTTGGTCGTGCCGTAGGTGAACAGATTGTAGGTGCCTGCGCCCAGCGCCGTGCCGGACGTGACCTGAATCACGCTGTTGCTCGGCGAGAGCAGGCCGGCGACCACGACCTTGTTGCTGACGCCACCGCTGGTAGTCACCATGAAGTGGTTGGTGGCGGCGGCATTCAACGTCAGATTGCCGTTAATCGTCAGATTCCCGCTGCCGTTCTTGCCGGCGAATAAAGTTGCGCCGGCATTCGCCGTCACCGTGTCATTGATCGTGCCGCTGCCGCCGAGCGTGCCGCCGACCACGGAAACCCCGCCGGTGCTGGTGATGCTGCCGTTCACCAGCAGCAGACCGCTGTTGAGGGTTGTGGTGTTGCTGTAAGTGTTGGCCGCCGCCAGCGTCAGTGTGCCGGTGCCATTCATGACTACGTTAATGGGGGCGCCGTTGGTCGCATAAACAATCGCACCGGAAACCAGATGATTGCCCGCGCCGGTGAAGGCGTAATTGCGGGCGCCGGTGAGATTGCCAACAAATTGCAACGTGCCGGCAAGATTGAGTGTGCCGCTGTCGGATTGAAAATAGATGAAATTACCGCCCGTGCCGACATCAATGTTGCCGCTGAGGGTGTTGCTGCCATTCAAGTTTTCAATGTTGGGATTGGCGTTCGCGCGGCAGGCTAGGGCAAATTCCTGCGGCAAGTTTATGTTGCCGGCCGTGCCGTCGAGCTGCAGCGTTGAATAGCCGCTGTTGTTGTTGCGCTGCTGGATTGTCGGCGTGCCCGGTATGGCCGGAACACCGGCCAGCGCGTTGGGTGCGGCGAGGCGCGTGATGCCATCATTGGCCGTCGTGCTGAATCCATCTACGAACAGCGTGCCGGTGAAGGTATTGGACGTGGCCAGCACGAGCGTGCCCGGCAGCCACTTGGTTAAACCGAAGGCACCGGTGATCTCGTTGCTGATGGTCAACGTCGCATTGGTGTCCACAATCAATGTGCTGTTGGCAGTGAGCGTGAAGCCAGCTTTGCCATCCGCGAAGGCGACGTTGGTTAAAGCTTCCAGCTTGCCACCCGCCAAAGTGATTTGGTTCGCGGTGAAAGTGGCTGGGTTGCCGAGCGAAGCATCATTGATTTGCAATATGCCGGCGTTGATGGCCGTCAGACCGGTGAAGTTGTTTAACGGTCCGAGCGTCCAAGTGCCGCTGCTGTTGACCGTCAACCCGCCCGCGCCCAGCGCGAGCGGACCGGCGATGCTGCCAGTGCTGTTGGTCCCGGACAGCGTCAGATTGGCGTTGGCTGCCGAACCATTGATGCCGGCGGCGTTGGTGAAGCTCAAGCTGGCGGCGTTGTCTATGCTCATGGTCGTGTCGGCCGCGAGTGTGACCGCCCCGCCGAAAATGGTGGCTGAAGCGCCGCCTTTGCGTAGCGCGCCGGCACCGCCAACGCCGGTGCCGCTGAGGGTGAGCGCTTCCGCTCCGATGGTCGGTGTGTTTTCCACGATGTAAAGTTCTGCGCCGCTGGTCACGGTGGTGCCGCCCGCGGTGCTGCCGAGGGAGTTGTTGTTGCGGGCATAGATAATTCCGTTGTTGATAAACGTCCCGCCGTCATAGCTGTTGGAGACGTTGAGGGAAAGGCTGCCGCCGCCCATCAAGGTGAGGCTGCCGCTGCCGCTGATCGGCGTGGCATTGGTGATGGCATCGGAATGATTGAAGGCGAGCGCGCCATTGTTGGTAATCAAACTGGCATTGAGCGCTCCTGTTGTGCCGCCCGCGCCCACCTGCACCGTGCCGGCGTTGATGCTCACGTTTGCATAACTGTTGCTCACTTCCAGCGTCAGCGTGCCGGTGCCGCTCTTGATCAAATTGCCAGCGGACACCAAGGGGCCAGCGCCGGCAAAATCATAATCGTTTGTCGAATTGACCGTCACCGAACCCGGCGCCACCGCCGCCGTCAAATTGATGGAAGGCGTGTTGAAACCGGTGTTGTTGAAGGTCACATTGTCGCTGTCATAGAAAAAGGCCATGGCGCCCAGCGTCGCGTTCGTCCAGTTTTGAGAGCTGCCATTGTCCCAGAAGTTATTACCGCCATCACCGATCCAGACCAGACTGGCTGGATTGCCCGTCACGACCAGCTTGATGGCGCTGGCCGACGTATCGTTGGTCAGGGTGAAGACGAAGGCCGGACTCGGGGAAGTCGGCGGGGTCAGATTCGCAAAACTGCCGGGAACCAGCGAACCGTATTGCATCAGTGTGTAAGTTCCCACCACCGGGCTGCCGCTGATATAATTGATGGTTACTGCCGTAGTGCCGCTCACATTCACCGCGCCGGTGACCACCACTTTGCTGTTGGTGCCGGTGCCGAAGTTGAATTGTGCCGTGGTGCCGCTATCCAAGGCGAGACTGTTGCTGACGGTCAGCACCCCAACGCCGGCGCTGGCGCCGGGCGTGATGGTGCCGCCCAGATTGGTGGTGGCGCCGTTCAAGACCCCGATGCCGCTCAAGGTGGCCCCGCTGTTCACGGTGACCGTGCTGGCGCCGATCGAACCGTTGACGGCGAGGGCGCCACCGGTGACCACGGTGGGGCCGGTGTAGGTATTCGTGCCCGCCAGCGTCAAGGTGCCGCCGTTCTGCTTGGTCAAGCCGCCATCCGTGGCGTTGTCACCGGATATGTCGCTGTGTAGCAGCGGTTGGTTGATGGTGATGTTGAAATTCGCCGTGTCAATCACCACTCCGCCATCGCGAATATTGGCGCGGGTGAGACCTTGCATGAAGATGGTGTTATTAGCCGTGGGCCGCACTGTGCCACCGTTAAAGTTGTTGGTGGCATTCACGCCGGTGCTGGAGGCGATGTTTACGGTGTTGAACGTGCCGCCATTGAGGTTGAACGTGCCGGTTGATCCCGGGATGCGCGCGATGTTGATGCCGCCGTTGGCCGTCAAGGTGCCGTTGCTGCTCAAGTTGAACGTGCCGGTGCCGGTGCCGCCCACGCGGATGCCCGCCGCAGCTGTCAAGCTGCCACCGCTCAAGTTGTAGATGCCGACGGCGTTGGTGGAGGTGCGTCCCCCGACGGCAAAGGTTCCGATCCCGGCATTACTTTCGGTCACGTTGCCGCCGGTTTGGTTGACCGTGCCGCTGGCGGTCGAACCGGCCGTGAAACCGGAGCCGACATAAAAGGTGTTCAGGCTTATGTTCGCGCTGTCTTGAATATTCAAAGTGCCGACCGCGTTGGCACTGTCGCCCACATTGAAATCCTGGCTGGTGGTGAAAGCGGCCGTTCCCTTGACGGTCAGCGTGCCGTTGTCGTTTGTGGAAAACCCGATGCTGTTGAAGGCGGTGTTGTTAATCACACCGCCCGTATCCAGAACTACCGACCCCGCTCTCACAACCAAGCTGCCGGTGAACGTATTGTTGTTGGTCAAAGTGAAGGTGCCTGCGCCCGTCTTGGTTAGGCCGCCGGTGCCGCCAATCGCGCCGCCAAATGCGGTGCTGGAGTTGTCTCCACCAAGCGTGAGTGTACCAGTGAGGGTGGCGTTGCCGCCGTTCAATCCGCCGCCGTTCAGTGAGCCGATGGTTTCACTGGCGTTCACATTCAGCGCCACACCGGCCAGGTCGGCCACGATCACCGCGTTGGAATCAGGTAGGCCGTTGCCGCCGGACACCGTCAAGGTTCCCGCGCTGACGGTGGTCGCACCGTTGTAGGAGTTCGCGCCGCTCAACACGAGCGTGCCGTTGCCGGTCTTCGTCAATGCCCCGCCGCTGTTGCCGGCAATCGCGCCGCTCACCGTGAGCGTGGTGGCCGGGTTGGTCACTTCCAGCGTGGCCCCGCTGGCGTTTAATGTCGCGCCATGATCCGTGACGGTGGTGTCGCCGGTGTATTGCAGTTTGCCGCCGTTGAAGGTGAGGTTGGCCGAAGCGCTGGAAGCCGCGCCCAGCGCGCTGGCGACGCCGGAGTTGGTGAGCAGATTGACGCTGACCGTGCCGCCGTTCAAAGCGGTTGCGCCCGTGTAATTATTGGTCGTGGTGATGGTCAGCGTGCTGCTGCCGGACTTGGTCAAGGCGCCGCTCCCGCTGATGGCACCGGTGCCGGACAATACATAATTGTTGGCTGAATTAAACGTCACCAGCCCGGGCGCGACGTTGGTGTTCAACACCGGCTGATTGGCGGAACCCAGGTCGGTGAAGCTGACGTTGTCGCCGTCAAAATAGACATCCGTGCTCAAGCTGGCGGCATTGGTCCAGTTTGCCGTGGTCAGCACATCCCAGATGGAACCGGGCGTGCCGAGCCAGACCAGCGACGCGGGTGAACCGCTGACTTGCAACTGCACACGGTTGGGCAAAGTCGCATAGACGATAGCGAAGGTCTGGCGCGACGGCGAGGGCTTGCCGGTGATGGTGAAATTCCCTGCGCTGCCACCCAGTGTGCCGCCAATCTGCATCAAGGTGTAGATGCCGTTCGTGAGTCCGCCGGGGGGCAGGCTCGCCAGATTGATCACCGAGCCGACGCTCGGATTCAAGTTGCCGTTCACCACGATCAAATCATTGGTGCCGGCGGCAAAATCAAATTTGTTTGTGTCACTCGCCGCGAGGTTGAGGTTGTTGCTGAAAGTCAGAATTCCCACCGTGCCGGATCCGCCGGGCAAAATCTGGCTGCCCGTGTTGTCGGAGAAATTCCCCGCCACCGAGCCGCTTCCGCTCAACGTCTGACTGGCACCCAGGCTGTAACTGGACGCGGAAATATCTAAGGTCGCCCCCGCTGTGAGGGTGATGAGCGGCGAGCCATTGATGGCCCCGCCGCTGCCCAAGACAAGCGTGCCCTGGCTGATGGTTGTGTTGCCGGTATAGGTGTTGATGCCCCCGAACGTCCAGGTGCTGGTGCTGGTCTTGACCAGCGTGATGATGTTCGTCCCGCCGTCCGTGATGGCACCGCTGATGGCGTTGCCGGTGTTGGTGCCGTCCAGTTGCAGGGTTTTGCTGGTGCCCGTGGCGGTGGCGCTGGCGAATATCATGCTTGCCGTCGTGGGGTTGACGATGGTGGTGCCGCCGCCGCCGCCGCTCAATATTAATGGGGCGGTAATTTGCGGCGTGCCGCTGGTAACATTCGGCCCCCGCGTGATGTTCAACTGCAATGCGGGCGAACCGGAGCCAATGAGGAATGTGCCGAGGGTGTGATTGATGCCGCTGGAACCGGTTTTGACATCGGAGGCAATCGTCCAAGTCGTGCTGCTCCCGCCATTGATGACGTTGGTGTAATCCGATCCGTCGGTGGCCAGGTCGAGCGTCGCGTTGGCGGTGCCGGAGAAAGTTACGCCATTGGTTCCAAGTGCATTGGTGCTCGCCATGACCAACGTGCCGGCGGAAATGGTCGTGCCACCCGCATAGGAATTTGAGCCTGAAAGCGTCCATGTGCCCGCACCGGATTTCGCCACGATGTTGGCGGCGGTGATGTTGCCGACCACCGCCCCATTGCCCGCACCTTGGAGCGCCAGTGTTTTTGTGATGGCCCCGCCGGAAATGGCCGTGGCTCCCGCCGTTCCTAGCGTGAGCAGGTTGGTGTCCGATTGAATGGTGTAAAAACTTCCGCCAACGCCAAGCGTGGAGGCTCCCGAAAGCGTGTTGTTTCCGCTGATGTTTTCAATGGCGACCGTCGCATTGGCGCGCGCGATAAAATTAACAGCATTGTTCAAACTGATGCCGCCGGTCAGTTCCAGCCGGGCGGTGCTGGCATTTCCGGTGCCGTCAAACGCAATCGTCCCGGTGCCCAGCGCCTGTGTCGCCGCCGCGCGAACCACGGCAGTCCCGCCGCCGGTGCCAATGACCGTCCCCCCTGAGTATGCGGCATTCGCGCCATTGAGCGTCAATGTGCCGGAGCCGGTTTTTATAAGCATGATTGAACCGGAAACACCGTTGCTGACCGAGCAATTTAATGTCCAATTGCCGGTTCCGGAATATACATTAGTATGCGCTCCGCCACCGCCGTTACTAAAAAACACCTCCGAACCAATGGTCGCGGTGTTGATTGAGTTGTTGATAAGTGTCTGCGTGCTCGGTGAACCGCCCATGGTCAATTGCAAGGGGGTTCCAATTCCGGTGCCGATGGAAAACGCCCCGGCTCCACTGGCAATAGTAACCGCAGAATTATTGAGTCGTATGGAAGTGCCGCCCGTGCCGGCCGAAATGGTTAGCGGACTCGTCTGGGTAGCTGTGATATTTAATAGTATCCCGGCATTGCCAGCTGCTCCCACATAAGCGGCATTAGTATAAAGCAGCGAAAGCGTTCCGGCCACCGAACCGTCGAATTGCGCCGTATCCGGAGTGGCAACGCTCGGCAAAACATCGCCGCTCCAGTTCGTGGCGGCACCAAAGTCTGTCGGGTTTGCACCACCAGCGTCCCAAGTGCGTGTCACAGCCTGCACGGACAGGGTGAGAGTCGCCATGGCCAGCGGCACCAGCAGGCTGGCACTCAAGCGGGCAGTCCGGAGACAGATCAGTAGGGATGATGGTTGGGATGCTTTAGTGTTCATGAGGATTTTCATACGCGTTTGGGGTTGATTATTCACTTGGCCGACAATGATGCTATCGCTCGTTTTTGGGCTGTTGAGTTGGCTGATATTTAAATCTACCATCAGCTCCAATTTAGGGCTATTACCCGAAAGAGTAAAAATGGTGGCCCCGTAGTTGGATGCTTGTGTTTTCGGCTGGGTTATCCGACTGGCGAACGAGTCGCGCTCGATTGCCCTAGGAAGGGGCGGCCGCCTTGCTGCCGCTGCCACAAAATCTAATTCTGGATGGCTTCGGTTGCGCGGCCCTGAATTGAAACCGTTGATTGAATTGGTATATTTCGCATTGTGGCAGCATGGCCTTTCGGATGTGGAATTGCCGTTGTCAATGTATCCTTGGCCACCGGCAGAGATTCAGGACCAAGGCTGACTTGATTTAGAAGGCGGTTCTTCGGGGAATTCAACAATTCGCGGTAAGGCACCGTCGTGCCCGCAAAATTTATTTAAGTTCGGTCGCACCGAGCGCTTTGACTAGAAAGGCCCATTTGTCCGCTGCTTCGTCAATCATCTTGGAGGTTGGCTTGCCCGCGCCGTGGCCGGCGCGCGTTTCAATGCGGATCAGCACCGGTGCGTCGCCAGCTTGTGCCGCCTGCAGGGCGGCGGCAAATTTGAAGCTGTGCGCCGGTACGACGCGGTCGTCGTGGTCGCCAGTCAGCACGAGCGTGGCCGGATAGTGTGTGCCGGGACGGATATTGTGCAGCGGCGAATAGGTGTGGAGCGCCCGGAATTCTTCCGCGTTGTCGGGCGACCCGTAGTCGCTCATCCATCCCCAACCGACGGTGAATTGATTAAAGCGCAGCATGTCCATCACGCCGACCTGTGGCAGGCACGCGGCAAACAAATCAGGTCGCTGCACTTCGCACGCGCCGACGAGCAGTCCGCCGTTGCTCGCGCCGGCAATGGCCAGTTTCTTCGTGGACGTATAGTTGTTGGCGATCAGCCATTCGCCCGCCGCGATGAAATCGTCAAAGACATTTTGCTTTTGCAATTTCGTTCCCGCCAGATGCCATGACTCGCCGTATTCGCCGCCTCCGCGGATGTTGGCCACGGCATAGACGCCGCCCATTTCCATCCAGACGAGATTCGCGACGCTGAAGGCGGGCGTGATGCTGATGTCGAACCCCCCGTAGCCGTAGAGCAGCGTGGAATTTTGGCCGTCCGGCTTGACGCCTTTTTTGTGGGTGATGAACATCGGCACGCGCGTGCCGTCCTTGCTGGCGTAAAATATCTGCTTCGTTTCGTAGTCCGCCGGGTTGAAATCCACTTTCGGCACGCGGAATGGAGAACTGAAGCCGCTGGAAAAATCATAATGGTAAATGGCGGTCGGCGCGGTGTAGCTGGTGAAGGAATAAAACATCTCGGTGTCCGCGCGCTTCCCGCCGAAGCCGCTGGCGGACCCGATGCCGGGCAGATCGATGTCGCGCAGGAATTTTCCGGCGAGGGAAAAAATCTTCACCTGGCTGTGCGCGTCTTTGAGAAAACTGCAGACGAAGGAATGGTTCACCACGTTTGCGCCGGTGAGCGTCTCGGCGGACTGCGGGATGATTTCTTTCCAGTTCGCCCGCTCCGGTTTATTGAGGTCAATCGCGATGACCCGGCCGCGCGGGGCGTCGAGGTCCGTGCGGAACCAGAATACGGGGCCGTCGTTGTCGATGAACTGGTATTGCGCGTCGAAATCGTTCAGTAGTTCCACGACCTTCGCGTCCGGTCGTGTCAGGTCTTGGTAATATAGGCGGTTTCTGCGGTCCGTGCCCTGCGAGACGAAGATGATCAGATAATGGCCGTCGTCAGTGACGCCGGCGCCGAAGCCCCAGTCTTTGTGGTCGTCGCGCTGGTAAATCAAACGGTCTTCGGTCTGCGGGGTGCCAAGGCGGTGAAAATAAAGTTTTTGGAAATAATTCGCCGCCGTCATCTTTGTCGCTTCGGTCGGCTCGTCAAAGCGGCTGTAAAAAAAACCGCTGTTGTCCGCGAGCCACGCTGCGTCGGAGGATTTCACCCACTTCAGATCGTCGCCGGTGTCTCGGCTCGTGCGGACATCGCGCACCTTCCATTCCTCCCAATCCGAGCCGGCCACGGAAATGCCATAGGCGAGATACTTTCCGTCATGGCTCACCGCCGTGCCGGCGAGGGCTACCGTGCCATCGCGGGAAAACTGGTTCGGGTCCAGTAGCCCGCGTGGATTGGCGTCGAGCGACGATAATGTGTAAAATACGCTCTGGTTTTGAAGGCCGTCGTTGCGGCTGAAAAAGTAGCGGCCGCCTTCCTTGAACGGCACGCTGTAGCGTTCATAATTCCACAGCTGCTTGAGTCGTTTATGGATGGCGTCGCGCTGCGGGATGGTTTTGAGGAAATCGAAAGTAACCAGGTTTTCTGCCGTGACCCACGCCTTGATTTCCGGCGCATTGTCGTCCTCCAGCCAGCGGTATGGGTCGGGCACGCTGATGCCGTGGTAAACGTCTGTCTGATTCGTGGTGCGTGTGGCGGGATAAATGATTTTGGTGTGGCCCCAAACGGTTCCAACCGCTAGCAGCAGCAAACTGTGGATGATTCGGCGCATTTGATAATGATTTGACGCGGCAGCTTAATCATTGCTGTTTAAAAGTGAATACCACAAAAGGGTGGGAGTGGTTCCTGCTCCCGAAAAATGAGGCGTTGCATCATTTCTTATCGCCGATGCGGGTGAATTTCAGCATTGCTCCGTTCGCCAAAAATGGGGGGTGATAATTGCCGGATTGCCGGTGATCCGGTCAATCGGTCCGGTTCCGGGATAAATCATCTGCGATAATCGGGTAAAATGGTGGGCCTGCCCGGACTTGAACCGGGAACCAAAGCATTATGAGTGCTCTGCTCTAACCATTGAGCTACAGGCCCGCTGTGACGCCGCCGGAAATTTGGTGAGCCGGCCGGTGCGGCACAAGTCAATTCTTCCGTCAGTGGAGTGAGAAAGTCCCGCTGTAATGATCAAGGAAGTTGGTTTCAGAGTTGAACTGGTTCCAGAAAATATTGCCGGAGTTGGTGGCTTTGAAGTTCAGTTGCAGCCAGTCCAGGCCGGTGATGTTGGTGGTGCCATACGCTAGTTGGATCATGCCGCTGCCCGGGCTGTAGGGCGCGTAAGTATACGTGCCGGGGTAGGAAAACGGGAAGTTGTAGTAAACGAAGCTTCCGTCGCCGGCAAAGTGGATGTTGGAGAAAAAGCCCAGGGAGAGCGTGGTGTTCGTGATGGTGGCGGGGGCCAGGTTGGTGGCGGTGGTCATCACAAATGTGCTGATGGTGCCGTCCGCGTTGGTGAACAAGCCGATGTTGCTGCCGACAAATATGAGGCGGGCGGCGCTATTGGTGCCGGCGAGCGTGGGCGGTTCGGTGATGGCGAGATTGAGTTGCCCGATGTTGGTGGTGGCCAGGCTGTAGGTGTAGTTGCCCACGGCGTTGTCGTAATTGGTTGAGAGCGTATCTTGGCTAAAGGTGTCTGCCCCGAACTGTTCGTTGAAACTGCCGTCCCCGGCGAAAATTTCGAAATTCTTGTTGGTGATTGTGGCTGGGGCATTGCCGCCGGGGTTTTGCGTGGCGACGAGAAATTGTCCGTTGTCGGTGCCGCTGGCGTTGTTGGCATTGTCGTAATCTTCCTCGGCATACGCGCCGAAGTTGGTTCCGGCGAAGTTGGCGAGCACGTAAGCTGTGCCGCTGGTGCTGGTGAGTTTGAACAGCGAACCGACGGGGCTGTATTGTGTGTAAGTGTAACTGCCGCCGTTGGTGTTGCCGGAGAGCAGGGCTTGGGAAGTGTATTTTCCGTTTTGGAAAAGCAGGCCGTTGCCGTCACCTTGACTGCTGATGGACCAGATCAACTGGCCGGAGACATTCGCGAGGGCCAGATTGGCGGCGGGTGAAAACTGCAGGTAACCGGAGTTCGTCACGGTGTTGTTGGTGATGGAGGCGTAGGCGGCGGTGGCCGTCAAAAACGCCAGGCCGAAGGTCTGGCTTTTATTAACGGCGCTGGGCGGGGCGGTGTATTTGATCTTCAACGTGCCGCCGCCGCCGCCGCCGGAATAGGTGTAATTGCCGACCGCGTTGATGCTGTTGGTGTCCAGCGCAAATTGGCTGAAGGTGCTTTTGCCGAAGGCAACCGTAAAGAGGGCCCGGTTGTTGGTGTCGGCCACCACCGCTGACAGGCCGGACAAGCTGAGCGGTGCTGCGTTATAGGAAATTTGCGCGGTGAGGGGCAGGGAACTGATGCCGTTGCTGTCCACCGCGTAGGCATTGAAAACATTTCCGCCCGGCATCAGCTCCACGTCGGCCGACCAGGTTTTCCAATTATTGGTGGTGATGGCATTCCGCCAGGTTCCCTTGTTCAATTGATAGAACACGTTGGTGACGCCGATGTTGTCGGAGGCCGTGCCGTGGACGATGAAATTGCTGGGAATACCGTTCGCGTTGGTGTTGGCGCTGGTGATATCAATCACCGGTTTGATCGTGTCGCCAAAATTCGCAATCAAGGTGAGGTTCGACGCCATGACGAAATTCAGGGTGGCGCTATTGGTGAGGACGTGGCCGTCACCATCCGTCCACGAAACGAGTCCGAAACCTTTGACCTTGGTCTTGGCAGTCATCTTGTAGCTGGTGCCGATCTGCAATTGCGCCCCGTTGTAGTTGGGTTTGATGCTGCCCTGGCCGTTGATGACCACGGTCAGCACATCCGTCACGACATAGGTGAATTTTACCGTGTTGGTCTTGGAATGGTTCCCGTTGCTGTCCACGGCACAGGCGGAAAGGGTGTTGGCCCCCGGAACTAAAGTCAGTTCGGCCGACCAGTTGGCCCAGTTGTTGCCGGTGGTTGCGTTGGTCCAGGCCGTGTTGTTCAGCGAATAAACCACGTTGGAAATGCCGGTGCTGCTGGTGGCCTTGCCTTGGACCGTGAATCCCTGATTGTTCAATTTTTGGCCGTTTTTCAGGTTGGAGATGGTCAAGCTGGGTTGGGAAGTCGCCGCGTTGCTGATGACCTCCGCGCAGGGCAATAAAGCAGTCAGCGTCAGCAACACCCAATGAATGGAAAACCAGCGGTAATTTTTTTTCATAATATAAATATTTCCGCGGCTTCCCGCGGGAGATGACGGCATTTTCTAATACTAATATGAATACACCAAAACGAAGGGCATTCAATAAAAAAGGCGGAAGTGAAGCCAGGCGGAGTCGCTTGGCGGCGGGGACAAAGGGCCATTCACCATTCAGTTTTCATCTTCCACATCTAAAAACCCGTGCAACTGCTTGAGCCGCGTCGGGTGGCGCATCTTCCGCAAGGCCTTCGCTTCGATCTGCCGGATGCGTTCGCGTGTGACCTGGAACTGGTGGCCGACCTCCTCCAAGGTCCGCGCATTGCCGTCGCCGATGCCAAAGCGCAGTTCCAAGACTTGCCGCTCGCGCTCGGTCAGGCTGCACAGCACATCGCCCATCCGGTCCTTGAGCAGGCTGAAGCTGGTGATGTCCAGCGGGTTTTCCGCCGCCTTGTCCTCGATGAAATCGCCGAAGCTGGCCTCGTCGCTGTCGCCTACCGGCGATTGCAGCGACACCGGTTGCTGCGCCATCCGCAATACGGCTTGCACCCGGAAAACCGGCAGCTGCAGTTCGTCCGCAATCTCCTCCGGGGTCGCTTCGCGGCCCAGCTCCTGCAACAGCTTCTTCTGCACCCGCAGCAGCTTGTTGATGATCTCGATCATGTGCACCGGAATGCGGATCGTGCGAGCCTGATCCGCGATGCAGCGCGTGATCGCCTGCCGGATCCACCAGGTCGCGTAGGTCGAAAACTTGTAGCCGCGCCGGTATTCAAATTTTTCCACCGCTTTCATCAGCCCGATGTTGCCTTCCTGGATCAGATCCAGAAACGACAGTCCGCGGTTCGTGTATTTTTTGGCGATGGAAATCACGAGGCGCAGGTTCGCCTCCACCATTTCCGTTTTCGCCTGCAGGGCCCGCGCCGCCGCGTCCCGCAACTGGTCGAACGCCCGGAAAAAATCTTCGTGCGGCATCCGCACAAACTCCTCCAGCGCGCGGAGCTTCTGGCGTTCCGCCTCGACCAGATGTTTTTGCGCCGAGGATTCCCGCTCGTTTAGCGCATCCGCCAGCGCCCGCAGGCAGTATTGCAATTTATCGTGGATGTTTTCGGCGACGAGGGCGATTTCCTCGTTCACCTTTTGCTTGTAACAAAATTTGGGGAACGTGGCCTGCAGTTTTTTGTCCAGCTTGAAAAATGCGTCGTGCTCGCGGTTGCGCTTGGCGTTCTGGTGGGCGTCGCGCCAGAGATTGAAATGGTGGTCCACCTCCGCGTCCATTTCCCGCGCTTGCAGCAGCAGATGCTGCAGGCTTTTCAGGTGCGTCTCGCGGCTGGCCACTTGCTTGTCCAGCACCACGCGGTCAAACCGTTCGCGCGGCGGGTCGGCCAGCAGTTTTTCCGCCAGCGCGATGTGTTCCTTGCCGGCGAACCCGAAGCTGTAAACCACCGCCCGCAGCTCGTTCTCCGCTTTTTCAATGCGTTTGGAGATCTCCACTTCCTGCTCGCGCGTCAGGAGGGGCACCGCGCCCATCTGCTTGAGATACATGCGCACCGGGTCGTCCAGCGAATCCAGGTGGCGGTATTCCGTCTCGTCCTCCTCCGATTCCTTGGCCGTGTCCACCTCCGCCTGGTCCACAATCTCGATTTCCAACTCGCGCAGCTTGGCGAAGATTTCGTCCAGCGCCTCCGGGGTGGACAGGGCGTCGGGCAACGCCTCGCTGATGTCGTCGAACGTCAGCTTGCCCTGTTCCTTGGCCAGGCGCACCAGCTCCCGGACTTTTGCGTCCAGTTCCGCCGCTCGATCCCCCGGCGCCGCGGCCGCCGGAGTGGGGTTCCCGGGTGCGGGCGTGGCTTTTTTGCGGGTCTTGGTTTTCGGCATACAGGCTCCCTTGTGACTGATCAAAGAGGCGTGGCGAATATGAAAAGTGCCGGCGCCTTCGTCAAGCGGCGAAACGCCGTCCGGTCACTTTTTTTTCTCCACAAAAATTCCCCGGCCTTCCAGGTGCGGCAAAATCATCTCCACCGTGCGTTCGACCGCCCCCAGGTTTTCCGCGACGACTTCCAGCGCGGCGCGGCCCAGCGCGGCGCGGCGGTCCGCATCCGCGAGCAGTTCGCCGAGCGTGCGTTCAAGTTCTTCCGCGGTTTTTACCTGCACGGCGGCCTGCTTGAACAGAAAAGCGCGGGTGATATCGGCAAAATTCTGCATGTTCGGCCCGAAGACGATCGCCTTGCCCTGGGCGCCCGGCTCGATGGGGTTTTGTCCGCCCAAAGCCGTCAGGCTTTTCCCGATGAAAACCACCGTGGCCGGCTCGTAGAAGAATTTCAGTTCGCCGGTCGAATTCACCAGCAGGCCGTCCAGCGCGCCTGGGGCCAGTTTGGTGTTGGCAAAGATTTCACTGCGGAAAATGAATTTCACGCCGCGCGCTTTCAATTTCTGGCCGAGATCCTTGCAGCGCTCGAAATGGCGGGGCACCAGGATGAGAAACAGCTTGGGGAACATTTCGCGCAACCGGCGGACCATGTCGGCCAGCAAGACTTCCTCGCCGTCGTGCGTGCTCCCGGCCACCAGGATCAAGGCGTCGTCCGGCACGCCGATCTGGCGCAGCATCCCGCGCACGTCCAGCGTGCTGCGCTCGGTCAGTTTGGCCGCATCAAATTTGAGGTTGCCGACCACTTGCACCGCGTTCGGGCGGCAGCCGACGGCGCGCAGCCGACCGGCATCCTCCTCGTTCTGGCAGCCCACGCCGGCAAACGACGCAAACAGGCGGCGGAACAGGAAACCCAATTTCTTGTAGCGCGGATACGAGCGGTCGGAGAGCCGCGCGTTGGCGAGGAAGACGGGAATGTTCAGGCTCGCCGCCCGCCAGAGAAAGTTCGGCCAGATCTCCGCTTCCACCAGGATGATGGCTTCGGGATTGATCGTCGCCAGCGCGCGCCGGACATATTTCCGGCGGTCAATGGGATAATAAATCTTGCTCACCCGCGTCGGCAGACGGCGGCGCAATTCCGCCATGCCGGTGGTGGTGGTGCAGGAGACGATGAACTTGGCGTTCGGCACGCGGGGTTCCAGCGCTTGGATGAGCTGGGTGCAGAGATTGACCTCGCCGACGCTGACGGCATGGATCCAGAGGGTGTGGCGGTTCGTGAGCGCCTGTTTGAGCTGCGCCTCGTAGATGGAAAACCGTTCGCCAAAGCCCGCGCGCCAGCCGCCGCGCCGCCGCATCCGCCAGAAATAGTAGGGCGACGACAGCGCAAAAAAGACCAGAAACAGGATGTTGTAAAGTGTTCGCACTAAGAGTTCCCCGAATCGCCATTCGCTGGAGGCAGACGACTGATGCGGAAATTGTTTCAAAAAGGTAACCGCATTTCAATCTCGGAAAAAACCAAACCGGCGGCGGCAGGAATTACTGAAGCATTCCGCCCCACCGGCGACGCGGTCACCCGCCAGAGGCGTTACGTTAGGAGTCCCGCCTTAAGGCGGTGCGGGCGCGGGGTTGGTAACGCGCGGGTTGGCAGGGTGGCGGTGCCCCGCAGCCATCCCCGCCCGGCGCCGCCGCAGCGTCGCCCTACAAAAAAATCTCATGGAGTCGAGCCATTTTTGGACCCGTCGAGGACTGTTTTTTCGCTAACTCACTGTCATTCATTTTATTGCGGATAAAATAGCGACAAATTGGCTCAAAAACCGTCAAGTTTACTATCGTTAAAGTGTTTTTTTTAAAGAAATCAGAACAGTTTCGTTTCAACCCTTAACAGTTTTATCATGAAACTGAACAGTTTCGCTTCCGCACTGAACAGTTTTATTCCATCCCTTAACAGTTTTACGAAGGAACTGAACAGTTTTAAACCCGACCTGAACAGTTAGGCTTGGGATCAGAACAGTTTTACCGCCGCCGCCAGCGGCAAAGTCCGTAGGACTGACATCTCTGTAGACACCACCGCTCACAATGAATCCAGCTCCAGTGGAGCGGCAAAGTCTTGCGGAGGGCCACCATGATGTCGCGCCGACGGCGCTATAATCCGCTCGACACGGCATTTGGATGGGCATAAGGTCGAAACCAGCCGACAGGTTAGAACGCATTAATTCAAGATTACTAGTTTAGGCGGCAGACACCAAGACAGAAACTCGAAAGCTTGCTTGTCAGTTAGGACTGTTTGCAGTCTTTCAGGCTGCGTGGTGTTTTCTTTTCTACAAGTTTGATGAGCTAGCCGGAGACTTGATAGAGGCATGGTCCTTGAAAGCTGAACATCCAGGAGAGTTTTATCCGCTATTGAGCAAGCAGTTTGATTGGCAGTTGGGATGGGTCTTGATTTACGGTGCACCAGTCATCGCGCTTGTTTGCTTTTTATATTTTCTCTGGAAAAGCAAGCCGGAGTGGAGTTGGATTTCGCTATTGAGCATCCAGTTGATGGGCGCATTATTGGCTATGGTTTTGATTATGCTTTCGATTATAGATTTGTCGTGGAGACTTTGGTGATGAATGTGCCGCCTAACCAGATTAGATGAGAAGGCAGACCATGGCGCTAAGCTGCGTCTGGTAAAGTCTGCTGATGAAAACCAACACCACTCCGTCCGTCGTTACCACCTCCACGCCCGCTGTCGTCAGCGGGTTCACCCTCGGCCTCGTTCTCGGTAAAGGTGTCAGTCCTGCTTGTGTAAATCTCCAATCTCTTCCGGCATCCGTTCGATGCCCACGAGGCTCCACGTTTGAATGACCTTGCGTCATTGTCCCCGTTCCCAGGGATTAATGGGTGCGGAAAAAAATCAGCCAGAGGATGACCAGCACCGGCAGCAGGAATGGCAGGGAGTATTTCACGATGAAATCAAGAAACGACGGCATCCGCACGCCGTTCTGTTCGGCAATGGCTTTGACCATGAAGTTCGGGCCGTTGCCGATGTAGGTGGCGGCGCCGAAAAAGACGGCGGCAATGCTGATGGCCAGCACATGATGGGTGTGCGTGCGCAGCAGGCTGTGGATGTCTTCCGCGCTGGCCGTGCCGTGGAGCGCCTGCAGGAAGCCGAGGTAGGTCGGCGCATTGTCCAGCGCGCTCGACAGGAGGCCGGTGCCCCAATAAAAGATTTCCGGGGCCGGCTGCTGGCCGAGCAGCGTCTGGCTGCCCTGATCCAGCCAGTCGAGCGCGGGCATCATGGTCGTGAAGATGCCGGCAAAAAGAAAAGCGACTTCCTGGATGGGGTGGAAGTCGAACTGGTTCGCCGCGTGGACGTTCTTTTTGGTGGTGAAATAGGAGCCGGCCGCCGCCGCCAGCATCAAGCCTTCGCGCAGGAACAGGGGTTGGGTCACAAACACGGCGCCGAGGATGACGCCGAGGAAGATCAGGTTGGGCAGGCCTTCAATGGTCCATTGCTCGTCGGCAGGTTGTCGGTCCGGCGGCAGCGGGGGATTGCGCTGATGGCTTTTCTGGTCCACAAAGTAGAACATCGCGAGCAGCAGCCCGATGCCCAGCAGCCACATCGGCCAGCAATTTTCCGCGACCCACCAGAACGGGATGCCTTGCAGGAAACCCAGGAACAGCGGCGGGTCGCCGATAGGGGTGAGACAGCCGCCGACATTCGCCACCAGGAAGATAAAGAACACAATATGGTGCGCCGCGATGCGCCGCTGGTTCATGCGAATCCATGGGCGGATCAGCAGCATCGCCGCGCCGGTGGTGCCCAGGACGTTGGCGATGATGGCCCCGAACAGTAGAAAGAGGACATTGGTCAGCGGCGTCGCGCCGCTTTTCACCCCGATGTGAATGCCGCCGGAGACCACAAACAGCGAGCCGACCAGGGCGATGAAGCTGAAATATTCATGCCCCGCTGCCCCCAGGCTGTGGGTGTCGTGCAGGACGAACAGATAATAGCTCGTCGTGACTGCGCCGAGGCCGAGCGCGACCTTGGCATAATGCCGCTGCCACCATTGCGGCGCGAAGATGGGCGTCGCCGCCATCGCGCCGAGCAGGAGCGCGAAGGGCAGCATGGTGCAGAATTCAGCCAACGTCATGGCGCGGAATTGTGGGGACGTTCCGGCGGCGGTCAAACTCAAACGTGCGCCCGGCGGCGTGCGCGTCGCTTGACGCGGCGGCGTTTCGCTGCGAAGGTTCCCGCGCTTGCCGCAGGATTCTCCAGCAAAGGCGACGAGCAATCGGTTCGCTGATATCCTGAAAACTCCCGCCGTGCAATCGCTCGCCCGGCGCGTGGAGCAGGGCGGAGCGCTGACTTTTCCCGGCATCACCGCGTCCGCCCAACCGTTCCTGGCGGCGCTCTTGCAGCGTTTTTATCCCGACCGGCCCATGGTGCTTGTCGCTGAAAATCTTAAGGCTCAGGAAAGTTTTCAGCAGGACTTGGAAACGTGGTTGGGGCTGGGTTCTGGCGTCTGGGATTTGGGGAAGGAGGCTGGCGCCGCTCAACCCCCGATGCCGGACGCCATCCCCCATCCGCTATTTTATCCCGCCTGGGAAATCCTGCCGCATGAGGACAAGCTGCCGCACGCCGATGTCATCAGCGACCGCCTGCAAACGCTCGTGGCGCTTTCGGGAAACTCGTTACTCGTCACCCGTCACCCGTCACTGATTGTCACCTCTGTCACCGCGCTGCTGCAAAAGACGTTTCCGCCGGGCGAAATCCAAGCGCGCACGCGTCGGTTCGAGCGCGGTAGCAAAATGGCGCCGCTCGACTTGATCGAGTTTTTGGAAGAGCAGGGCTACGAGCCGGAGGCGCAGGTTTCGCAGAAGGGGGAAATCGCCTTGCGGGGAGGCATCGTGGACATTTTCCCGCCCACGAGCCCGTGGCCGGTGCGCTTGGAGTTTTTCGGCGACGAACTGGAATCGCTCCGCTATTTCGACCCGCTCACCCAAATCTCGCGCGAGGAAATAACCGGGGTCACCCTGCCGCCGGCGGGGGAATTGGGCCTTCTCAAAAAACAATCCCAGACGCCAGACGCCAGACGCCATTCCCCATTTGCCACACTGCTGGATTACTTGCCGCGCGAAACCATTTTTCTTTTAGCGGAGCCGGAATCTCTCGCGGTTCACGCCGATAGCTACGAGCAGCAGGTTCCCAAAGGTGATCCCTTCTTCATTTCGTGGCCGGATTTCTTGGTGGAATTAAATCGCCACAATTTCACCTGCGTTGAATTGTCGGACGATGCGTTTCCCCTCACCCCGGCCCTCTCCCGTGGGGAGAGGGAGAACCGCTCCCAGTTTTCTGGCGAGACCACGCCGGACTTCTGCTCGACAGATTTCCAAGAAAATGAAAGCCCGCAACGGCTGTCCCCTCTCCCCGAGGGAGAGGGTCAGGGTGAGGGGAAAGCGGGCGACAATCAGACCAACGAACTCATTTTTAGCAGCCTCGACGCTTTTCGTCCGCTGGCGGAGCGCGCGCCGGAGCCGCAGATCGCCGAGGCGCAGCGGCGCGAGTTTTTCCAACAGCTGCAGCGCTGGCTGCGGCAGGATTATGTGGTCCACGTCTATTGCAATAATGACGGTGAACGCCAGCGCTTTGAGGAGATCTGGGAGGAATTGGGTCTGGCGTCTGGCGGCTCGGTTCTGGGGAAGGACTCCCGCGCCACACAACCCCAGAACCCAGACGCCATCCCCCGGACTCGAATTGGTTCGCTCGCCCGCGGCTTTATTTGCGACGCGGCCAAACTGGTGGTGGTGACTGACGCGGAAATCTTCGGCCGCTATAAAATCCAGCGGCCGCGCCGCCAGAAATCCGCCCACGCCCTGGCCGCCCGGTCGGCGCTCGACATTGATTTCACGGATTTGGAGGAAGGCGACTTGGTGGTGCATTTGCAGCACGGCATCGGGCGTTATCGCGGATTGAAGCTGATGCCGGTGGGCAACAGTCGGCATGTATCAACTGTCAATGCTCCGTCATCCGCCGGCACCGAATGCCTGGTCATCGAATACGCTGCGGGCGATGACGTCAATGAGCCGCCGAAGCTTTACGTTCCCGTCAGCGAGGCGCATCTCGTCAGTAAATACATCGGGGCGGGCAAGGCCAATCCGCCGCTCAATCAGCTCGGCGGCACGCGCTGGGCGAAGGCCAAAGAGCAGACGGAAAAAGCCGTGCGCGATATCGCGGCGGAAATGCTCCGCATCCAGGCCGTGCGCGAAACGCAGGCCGGTCACGCGTGCAAGCCGGACACGCAATGGCAGCGCGAATTTGAGAGCGCGTTCATTTACGAGGAGACGCGCGACCAGATCACCGCCATCGCCGACACGAAAGCGGATCAGGAGCGGGCGAAGCCGATGGATCGTCTGATCTGCGGCGACGTGGGCTTTGGCAAAACCGAGGTGGCCATTCGCGCGGCGTTCAAATGCGTGATGGACGGAAAACAAGTGGCCATCCTCGTGCCGACGACGGTTCTGGCGCAGCAGCATTTCAATAATTTCCGCGAGCGCATGGCGGATTATCCGATTCGCGTGGAATTGCTGTCGCGCTTTCGCACCCGGCGCGAACAGGACCAGGTGGTGGAAAATCTTGCGAATGGCGCGGTGGACATCGTCATCGGCACGCACCGCATCGTGCAGGACGATATCGTGTTCAAAGATTTGGGGCTGGTCGTGATTGACGAGGAGCAGCGCTTCGGCGTCTTGCACAAGGAAAAATTCAAGCGCCTGCGGACGATGGTGGACGTGCTGACGCTGAGCGCCACGCCGATTCCGCGCACGCTTTACCTCGCGCTCACCGGCGCGCGGGACATGAGCACCATCCAGACGCCGCCGCATGATCGCCTCCCGGTGGAGACGATTGCCACGCCTTACGACGAGCGCACCATCCGCGATGCCATCCGCCGTGAGTTGAATCGCGGCGGCCAGGTTTTTTTCCTGCACAACCGCGTGACGACGATTGAAATGATGCTCGCGAAGTTGCAGGAACTGGTGCCGGATGCCCGCATCGTGGTCGGTCATGGCCAGATGCACGCGGACGATCTTGAGGAAGTGATGACCCGGTTCGTCAACGGGGAGGCGGATGTTCTGCTGTCCACGACCATTATCGAGAGCGGCCTGGATATCCCGAACGCGAACACCATCATCATTGATCGCGCCGACCGCTTCGGCTTGAGCGAACTTTACCAATTGCGCGGCCGCGTCGGGCGCTACAAGCACCAGGCCTACGCGTATCTCCTGCTCCCGCGCCATGCGCGCCTGCTTACGGATGTGCGCAAACGCATCAGCGCCATGAAGCAATACGCCTCGCTCGGCAGCGGATTCAAGATCGCGATGCGCGACCTGGAAATTCGGGGCGCGGGCAATCTGCTGGGCGCGGAACAAAGCGGCCACATCACCGCCGTTGGCTTTGAGCTCTACTGCCAGTTGCTCAAGCAAAGCGTGGGGGCGCTCAAGGGCGAGCCGGTGAAGCCCCGTGTCGAGGTGCGCGTGGCGCTGGATTTTCTGGGCGACCTCGGCATCTTGCCGGAGAACTATGTCACCGAGCCGCACCATCGCATCGAGATTTACCGCAAACTCGCCCAGGCCACGGACAAAACCGCGCTCGCCGCCTTGCAAAAGGAATTGCGCGACCGTTTTGGCCCGCTGCCGCCGCCGGTGGAATTGCTGCTGGCCGTGGGGGAACTGAAAATTCTCGCCAGCGAAAAGGCGGTGACCGCCATCGAAGTCGCGGATGACAAATTGAAAGTCACCCGTCGTGGTGATTACGTAACGCTCGGCGGCAAATTTCCGCGCCTCACCAAAAAGGAACCCCAGGCGCGGCTGAAGGAAATCAAGCGGTTGCTGCTGGCGATTTAATTTTTGCGCCAGCCTTTTGTTTAAAACTGCCGGCTTAGATGCAGGATTTTTCAGATGTTTAGGGTTGTTGAACAAATCTGAAACTCTGGCTTGGTTTGCCGCGTCCGTCTGTTAGATAATTTCCCAGCACCACCGATGAAAAATCTATCTGTCTTCCTGTCTGTCATTGCGTTGGCGTTTTCGCTGCGGGCGGAACCTGCCGGTTCAATTTTGCAAAGCTTCCAGCATCCGCCGGCGGATGCGCGGCCGTGGGTGTATTGGTTCTGGAACAACGGCAATGTCACCAGCAACGGCATCACCGCCGACCTCGAAGCGATGCAGCGTGTCGGCATCGGCGGGGTGCTCATCATGGACGTGTTGGAGCGTTTCGCGCCGCCGCGCGGCACGGCGGAGTTCATGAATCCGGAATGGCAAAATCTGTTTCAATTCTCGGTGCAGGAAGCCGCCCGGCTCGGTCTGGAAATCAACATGGCCAACGGCCCCGGCTGGTGCGGCAGCAGCGGCCCGTGGATCACGCCGGAGCTTTCGATGCAGAAAATCGTTTGGACGAATCTTCTTTTCACCGGGCCGACCAATGTATCCCTGCTGCTGCCAAAGCCGGCCTTCGGGAATCGCAATCGTGACCATTTTGATTCGCAGGTGCAGTTCAAGGATTATTACGAGGATATTGCTGTGCTGGCTTTTCCAGTGACGACGAATGGGATTGTTCCCGCCGGCCAGGTGGTGAACTTGAGCGCGAAGCTGGGTGCGGACGGAAAATTGAGCTGGGCGGTGCCGCCGGGTGAATGGCTGCTCCAGCGCATCGGCCACACGCCCACGGGTTCGTCCACGCGTCCGCCGGTGGCGGGCGGTAACGGGCTGGAATGCGACAAGCTGAGCGCTGCGGGGATGGATGCGCACTTTGCCGGCATGATGGCGAAGCTGATCAAGACGGCCGGACCGCTCGCGGGCAAGTCGCTCGTCACCACGCACATTGACAGTTGGGAAGTCGGCGGACAGAACTGGACGCCGTTGCTGCGCGCGGAATTTCAGAAACGACGCGGCTACGATCCGTTGCCGTGGCTGCCGTGCGTGACGGATGCCACCCGCACAAAAGTCAATACCAAGGCGGTGATGGCTTACGCGCGGAATCTGGACAACGCGGCGATGGCGGCGCGCTTTCGCTGGGATTTCAGCCAGACGATTGCGGAGCTGCTGGCGGAGAATTATTCCGGTCGCCTCGCCGAACTGGCTCATAAAAATGGCCTGCGCTATTCGCTCGAAGGTTACACGCTGCCGTTCGGCGACGAGTATACTTACACGGCGCGTGCGGACGAGCCGATGACGGAGTTTTGGACGGGTCAAAAATTCAACGCCGGTCTCACGGACGGGCGTGCCCAGCAGGCGGCGTCCGTCGCGCATGTCTACGGCCATGCGATTGTCGGCGCGGAGGCGTTCACCTCCGGTGCCCAGGAGATGTGGAAGCTCACGCCTGCCGACCTCAAGGCTCAGGGGGATTTTGAGTTCTCACAAGGGGTTAACCGTTTTGTTTTCCATCGCTACGCCCATCAGCCGTATCTCGACCGCGCGCCCGGCGCGACGATGGGGCCGTGGGGCTTGCATTACGAACGCACGCAGACGTGGTGGGAAATGTCCGGTGCGTGGCACGAATATCTGGCCCGCTGCCAGTATTTGCTGCGGCAGGGAGATTTCGTGGCTGACCTGCTGTGCCTGCGACCGGAAGCGCCGAATCAAACGACGTTCACGCCCGCTTTGCCCATGCCGGCCGGCTACCGCTGGGATCAGATCAGCGCGGAGGCGTTGATGCAACGGGCGACCGTGCGTGATGGAAAAATATTTTTGCCGGGCGGCATGGGTTACCGTGTGCTCGTTTTGCCGCCGGCAAAAGCGATGACGCCCGCGTTGCTGGAAAAAATCCGCGAGCTGACGCAGGCGGGCGCAACCGTGGTCGCCGCTGGTGCGCGCCCGCAATATTCGCCGAGCCTGCAAGGTTTTCCCAAGTGCGACGACACGGTGGCAAAGCTTGGCCGGGAGATTTGGGGTAATTGTGATGGCCAGAGCGTGACCGAAGCTTCGCTCGGCAAGGGCAGGGTGGTTTGGGGGCAGTCGCTGGAAAAAGTCTTGGCTGATTTGAACGCCACGGCGGATTTTGTCTCTGACATTGGCTTGAACTGGATTCACCGCCGGGCGGAGGGCGCGGAGCTATATTTTGTCGCGAATCCTGCCGGCACCGCCGTTGAATCGCGTTGCACCTTTCGCGTGAAAGGTCTGCGCCCGGAATTATGGAATCCCGAAACCGGCGAAATTTCTCCGCTGGCGACTTACGAGGAAACCGCGGCGGGCATCACCGTGCCGTTGCGGTTTGATGCCAGCGGGTCGGCCTTTGTCGTCTTCCGGAAACCCGCCGGGGGTTTTGATCCGGTGGTGAAATTTCTTCGCAACGGCAACCAGGTCCCGGAGCCGTTGCCGAAGAGTCTTCCCTTGAAAATTGTGCAAGCCAGTTATGGCGTTTCAGGTGACGCGACGCGCACGCGCGACGTGCGCGATCAGGTGCAGACGATGGCTGATAATGGTCAGACCAAATTTCAAGTGGCCGACTTGGCCAAGGCTGGCGATCCGGCTTACGGCATCGTGAAGACACTTTCCGTGGAATACCTTGCCGGCGGTAAGACAATAAAAACTAGCGGCAAAGACCCGGATACCATCAGTCTGGGATGGTCGGCGCCAGCCCCGGCGCGACCGGCAGAAATCGGGTGCGACGTCGCGGGGCAGGTGCGGCTCATTGCGCGCGAGCCGGGCCGCTACGAATGGATCACCGCCTCGGGTCGGACGAATCGCGCGGATATCACCGATGTGTCGCTGCCGATTGAAATCAACGGGCCGTGGCAGTTGAGTTTTCCACCGAAGTGGGGCGCGCCGGAATCGGTGACGCTGACGAATCTGATTTCTTGGAGCGACAGCGCCGATCCTGGGGTGAAGTTTTTTTCGGGCACGGCAACCTACCGGGCCAGGTTTGATTTTCCGGATTCAAAACATAATCCTCAAAATTCAAAACTCTTCCTCGATCTCGGCGACGTGCGGGTGATGGCGCGGGTCATGGTGAATGGTCGGGATTGCGGCGTGGCGTGGCGCGCGCCGTTCCGCGTTGAAATCACCGGGGCGGTGCGTGGCGGCGAGAACACGCTTGAGATCCAGGTCGCGAATTTGTGGCCGAATCGGATGATTGGCGATGTGGCTTTGCCCGTGGAAAAGCGGTTTACCTGGAGTTCTTGGGAACCATTCAAGCAGGATACGCCGCTTTTGACTTCGGGGCTGCTGGGGCCGGTGCGGGTTGAGCAGCGGTAGTGACCCCGTTGACTTTTCCATCAGTCAGGCGGTGTTGCGGCCGGAAAAGAGTTGAATTTTAGACTGAATAAATCTAAACCTTCTGGCCTTGAAAGTCTCAAAGTCAGCAAAAACCCTGTCCGTTGCCATGCCGGCAACGGCTCGCGGATTCATGAATTAGCTCAAATCGATTTTTTATTTCTCATGTCAATACTCGTCACTCCCAACACCAAGGTTCTCGTCCAAGGCATCACCGGCAGCTTTGGCGCCAAACACGCGCAACTCTCGATTGATTACGGCACCGCCATTGTCGCCGGCGTCACGCCTGGCAAGGGGGGACAATTCTTTGAGCACGGTGGCAAGAAGGTGCCGATTTTTGACACGGTTGCCGACGCGGTGAAGCAGACCGGCGCCACCGCCAGCGCCGTGTTCGTCCCGCCGCCGTTCGCCGCCGATGCGATTCTCGAAGGCGCGGATGCCGGACTGGATCTCGTCGTCGCGATTACCGAAGGCATTCCCGTGCGCGATATGGTGCGCGTGAAACGCGCCCTCGAAGGCAATACCAAAACGCGGCTCATCGGTCCGAACTGTCCCGGTATTGTCACGCCCGGCGAAGGCAAGGATTCGCACGGCGGCTGCCGCATCGGGATTGCGCCCGGCTACATTCATAAAAAGGGCAACATCGGCGTGGTGTCGCGGAGCGGCACGTTGACTTACGAAGCGGTTTGGCAGCTCACGTCGCGCGGCGTCGGCCAATCCACCTGCGTCGGTATCGGCGGCGATCCGGTCAACGGCACGTCCCATCTCGACGTCATCAAACTTTTCAATGCCGACCCGGAAACCACCGGCATCATCATGATTGGCGAAATCGGCGGCAGCGCGGAAGAAGAGGCTGCTGAATGGATCAAAGCGAATTGCCAGAAGCCGGTGGCCGGATTCATCGCCGGCGCCACTGCGCCTCCGGGCCGCCGCATGGGTCACGCCGGCGCGATTGTCAGCGGCGGTAAAGGCACGGCGGAAGCCAAGATCGCGGCCTTCAAGGCGGCGGGCATCGGTGTTTCTGTGACGCCCAGTGAAATGGCGGACACGCTGCTCAAGATGATGTGACCGAAGGGCGGATGACGAATTGCGAATTTCAAATGATTCGTCATTCTGAATTCGCCGTTCCAAATTCGCATGGGCATTGTTGACTCCATTCTGAACCTTGCCGGGTTGCTGCTGTGGCTGAACTGGCGGTCCCTCCGTTTTGATCCGCTGGTGAAGCGCACGCCGGCCACGCTGATGGGCACCTTGCGGCCGGCGGCACCCAAAAAAATCCGGCGCTGGCATCTCCTGGTGTTTCTGGCGGGGCTGCTTTTCCTGCGGGCCGTTTTCTATCGGTGGGTCGCACCGTTTTGGATCGGGAAATTGGATTTGGGCGTGATTGTGTCTTCCTTTCGGAGTGACTGGTTCGCCGGCATGTTCCTGTTTTCGTTTTTAAGTTTTGGCCTCACGCTGGGAATTTTTTATGTCGGTTTATTGTTTCTGTCGCTGCTGTCCGGTCCGGAGCCGATTCATTCCTTGGTGAAAATTCCGTTGGGCCGCGTGGACGCCTGGCCCCGCTGGGCCAAAATACTGCTGCCCCTATTTGTCACGGCGGTGGTGTGGTGGCTGGTAAGCTGGCTGTTGGTCTGGCTGCAAATTTTGCCGCCGCCGGTTTCCGTGGCTCAACGGTTGGAGCAGTCGTTGGTCATCGGTCTGGGCAGTTATCTGGTCTGGAAATTCCCCGCCGGTGCCATTCTCGCGTTGCATCTTTTGAACAGCTATATCTATTTCGGGCGGCATCCGTTTTGGAAATATGTGAACGTGACGGCGCAAAACCTTTTGGTGCCGCTGAAGCAAATCCCGTTGCGCGCCGGGAAAGTGGATTTTGCGCCGGTGCTGGCGCTGGGGCTGCTGTTTCTGGCGGCGGAGTTTGCCGGCCGCGGCCTGAATTTTCTCTACGTCCGCCTGCCGTTTTGAACGTTCAGGAATTTTTCGGCTTCGGCAGTCTGACGGTCACGGTGGTGCCGGCTTCCTTGCTGCTGGTGAGTGCGAGCCGTCCGCCGTGCAATTCCGCCAGCTTTTTCGCGATGGCCAGACCCAGGCCGAGACCTTGTTGGTCCTCCATTTTGCGCTCAAATTGGACGTAGGCGTCGATCCGCCGGATGTGTTCCGTGGACAGCCCGCGTCCGTGGTCGCGCACGGAAAATTCGATGTCGTCGCCCGCCGCCTTCAAGCCGACCTTTACCGCTGAACCCGGTTCGGAAAATTTAAAGGCATTCTGCACCAGTTCGGACACGATCTTCTTGAAATACTCCTCGGCCATGGCCAGCGGTGCTTCCGCGAGTTCCAGCTTCAGGTCCGGCAGTCGGCTGGCCGTTTCCGCCTGCGTCACGGCGGTGGTGCGGACGATTTGGGCCGGTTGGGCGATTTTTGCCGAGCGTAAAGCGATGACGCTGTCGGCATCCGTCGCCACGATCTCCAGCCGCGCGTAAAACAGAAAGTTTTCGATGAGGCGTTCCAGGCGCTGGCCGGATTTGCTGATCTCCTGGCCCATCTCGGCGATGGTGGCGGTGCCGAGCGTGGCGGCGGAAGTGGTGAGCAGCTCCGCGTTGGAAATGATGCCGTTGAGCGGGGTGCGCATCTCGTGCGGCATCATCATGGAGATATGCGTGCGCAGCGTGGTAAGTTTTCGCTCCGCATCTGCGCGGACAGTTTTGGCCTTGCGCAAGCGGGCGTTCACCGCGGCGTAGAGTTCATCCACCTTGAAGGGCTTGGGCAGGTAGTCATCCGCGCCCAGCTCCATGCCGTGCCGCATGCCGGCGGAATCAGCCATGCCCGTCATCAGGATGAACGGGATGGCCGCCGTGGCGGCGTCCTCGCGCAATTTCTCCAGCGTGGTGTAGCCGGAGCCGGCCTTGTCCATGTTGACGTCGCAGAGGATCAGGTCGGGCAGGAATTTGCGGGCCTTGGCATCGCCGTCAATGCTATCCACGGCTTCAATGACTTCAAAGCCCTGCCGTTCCAAGGCCAGCCGGATCATCTCGCGCAACCAGGATTCGTCATCAATGACCAGGATTTTGTTCATGGCAGATTATCGCCGACCGGGGCGATTTTTACGAATGTTTCCTGCAGCGGCGAAAAGAAACGCTGGCTTTAATTTTTTATTTCCGCTGTTCGAGCGGCACATAATCATTGATCGTCTTGCCGGTGTAAATCTGGCGCGGACGGTAAATGCGGCTTTTCGGTTCCTCCATGATCTCCTTGTAGTTCGCAATCCAGCCGGGCATGCGGCCGATGGCGAAAATCACGGTGAACATCTCCAGCGGAATCCCGATGGCGCGCATGATGATGCCGCTGTAAAAATCCACGTTCGGGTATAGCTTTCGTTCGACGAAATACGAATCCTTCAACGCCGCCTCTTCCAGCTTCTTCGCGATGGCCAGCAACGGGTCGGTGATATGCAATTTCGCCAGCACGTCGTCGCAGGCCTTCTTGATGATGGTGGCGCGCGGGTCGTGGTTTTTATACACGCGGTGGCCGAAGCCCATCAGTTTTTTGCCGCTGTTCTTGTCCTTCGCCGCCGTGATGAATTTCGAGCCGTCGTCGCCTTCCCGGTGAATCTGTTCGAGCATCTCCAGCACTGCTTGGTTCGCGCCGCCGTGCAGCGGCCCCCAGAGCGCGCACACCCCGGCGGCGCAACTCGCAAACAGATTCGCCTGGCTCGATGCCACCATGCGGACGGTGGAGGTCGAACAATTTTGCTCGTGATCCGCGTGCAGCAGGAAAATCAGATCCAGCGCCTTGACCACTTCCGGCTTCAATTCGAAATCTTCATACGGCATCGAGAACAGCATGTGCAGGAAGTTCTCGGTGTATTTGTAATGCTGCTTCGGATAAATCAGCGGCAGCCCCTTCGATTTGCGATACGAATACGCCGCGATGGTCCGCACTTGCGAAATCAGCTTGGCCACATAAATGTCGAACTGCTTGTTCTTGCCCCATTTCCAGTTCATCAGGCCGTCGTCAAAGCAGCTCGCCGCGTTGATCATCGAGGACAGAATCGCCATCGGGTGGGCGCCCGAGGGAAAACCCTCGAAATGATACTTCATGTCCTCGTGCAGATACTGGTGTTCCGTCAGCAGATCCGAAAAAACTTTCAACTGCGCCTGCGTCGGCAGGGTGCCGTAAATGATCAGAAACGCCGTCTCGACGAAGGAGGAGTTCTCCGCCATCTGCTCGATGGGGATGCCGCGATAGCGCAGGATGCCCTGGTCGCCGTCAATGAACGTGATGTTGCTGACGCACGAGCCGGTGTTGCCGTAGCCGTCGTCGATCGTGATGTAGCCCGTGTTGGCGCGCAGCGCCGACACGTCCACCGCTTTTTCATTCTCGCTGCCGGTCAGCGTCGGCAGGTGGTAAACTTTTCCATCCAGTTCAATTTTCGCTTCGTTGCTCATAGCTCCTTCTTTAAGTTAAAATGTTTCCTTTATTTAAAAGAAAATTTGCCGGTGAATAGGAAAATTGCAAGCCGTGAAAGCGGAAAACACCAAAAATTCCGCGTCCCGCCGTCATTCCTCGCGCCCGTCGCCGTGTCCCGCACAGCCACATCCGGCTAGCTGAATGCAATCCGTGCAAAGTGTCCGGCCCGCGAACTCCCTCGCCTCAAAACTGCCGCAGCGCTCGCACGCGGCGCATTCCTTCGGTTTGTTTTCGCTGGCCAAACTCACGCCTGGGAAAAATTCTCCGCCAGCGCGATGGCCTTGCGCATCGCCATGGACTTGTTGACCGTCTCCTGAAATTCCGCCTCCGGTGTCGAGTCGTTCACCCAGCCGCCGCCGGCCTGCACATACGCCTTGCCGTCCTTGATGAGCGCGGTGCGGATGGTGATGCAAGTGTCGAGATTGCCGTTGAAAGAAAAATAACCGACGGCGCCAGCATAAGTGCCGCGCGTGGTGCCTTAGATTTCGGAAATGCTCTGCATCGCGCGGATCTTCGGCGCGCCGCTGACCGTGCCGGCGGGGAACGTGGCGCGCATCAAATCGTAATTTGATTTGCCGGCCGAAATTTTTCCTTCCA
>CAIXPZ010000208.1 GCA_903921455.1 uncultured Verrucomicrobia subdivision 3 bacterium
CCGCCCGTTCTTGTCGAACTGCGTCATCGCCACCGCATTTTCATCGCGGCTCAACAAAAAGATTTCCGGGCGACCGTCCTGATTCCAGTCCGACACCGCAATCTGCGACACGCCCGCCAGACTCGGAAACTTCTTCGGCGACGCCAGGGTGCCGTCGGCCTGTTGCAAATAAACCGAGAGCTGGCCGCTCTCGGGTTCCGCCACGATCAAGTCCGCGCGGCCGTCGCCATCCACGTCCGCCCACAGCACGCCGCGCTGGCTGGCGTCGGTTTTGTTCAGCGGCAGGATTTGCAACTGGCCCTGCTTGAACTTGCCCGCAAGCGCGTCCGCCGGCTTGCGCGTGAACTGCGAGACTTCCGCGCGGCCTGTCGCCGCCACGATGGCCGTGAGATAATTCGTCCGCCCGCCCGCCAGATCGTCCATCCAGAACGACCGCACCGGCGGCGTCTTGAAGTAAACTTCCGGCCCCAACTGCCCGCCCGCGATTTGCAACCGCACGCGGAACGGCGTCGGATTGTCGAAATCCACGAACAGCAAATCATTCTTCCCGTCGCCGTCCACGTCCACAATCTCCACCGCCTTGGGCGTGCCGGAATACGCGATCTTCACCGGCTCCGCCAGCGTGTGATCTTTTTGTTGCGCGAGAAAATACAGCGCGCCGTTGTCGCCCAGCAACACGATGTCGTTGCGTCCGTCACTGTTCAGGTCGCCCACGGACAACGCATTCGGATCCATCCGCCCGTCCTCGATGTGCCAGCGCTTCGCCTCGCTCCAGCCGTTCGTGCCGAGGTTGTAGCGGACAATCAAATCCTTCGCGTCGCCGAAATAAACCAAATCCGGCCGGCCGTCGCCGTTCACATCCGCCACCACCAGCGCGGCGATGCGTTCCTCGGTGGGCACCGAATCAATGCGGAACCGCGCATCCGGCGGCAGCTCGTTCAGTTCCAGCTTGCGCGCCGGGAGCGCGTCCGCGCGGTTCGTCTTGCCGGTGAGGTTGTAGAGCAGGTTGATTTTGGAACGCAGGTTGTTCGCCACCACAAGGTCATTCAAACCGTCGCCGTCGAGGTCCGCCACGCGCAGGCAGGTGATCATCTGGTCAATGGGGTAAATCTCCTTGCCGCTGAAGCCGAACAGATTGGTGGCGTCCGCCGCGCGAGCGGAACCGGCCAAACCCACCAGCACCGCGAGCGTGACGACGAAAGCTTTGAGGCAACGATTCATGCGCCGCAACCTGCCAGCGCCGCTGGAAATTGGCGAGATTATTCGGCGGGCCTTGCGTCCGGCCAACTCATCCGCCCGGCGCGCTTACTTGTTCAGATATTTCACCACCGCCTCGGTGCGCGAGGTGACGTGCAGCTTGCGGTAGGTGTTGCGGACGTATTCGCCCACGGTGTCAATGCTGATGGCGAGACGGTCGGCGATTTCCTTGTAGCGATAGCCCTCGGCCAGCAGCGCGAGCGTCTCGCGTTCGCGCTTGGTGAGGGTGTCCATCTCGGAGTTC
>CAIXPZ010000209.1 GCA_903921455.1 uncultured Verrucomicrobia subdivision 3 bacterium
CATTTTACAGATTTTGAGCCTCACGCTCTTTGAGAAAATGCCCATTTCACAGGCACTCGCTCAACTCCCGCCCAATTCCCCATCACACGATGCCGATAATCATCAATGTTTACTGGGTTTTTAAGCGGGACAGGTGTGATCGCACGCAATTTATTCACATGAAATGCAAGCGGCTTTTTACGTTTGTCATTCTGCCTTTGCTGCTGGCCTTTGGTGGCACCTGTATGTTTATTTGGAACGAATCCAAATTGGGTCAGCCCAAGGAGGCCAAGTTGCTCGATAACTTTAAACAACACCGGGTTGTCTATGAGGAGTTGCGGGATATGCTGCTGGTGGATACCAACTTGAGTCGCATCGCCGGATGGGGCGTGGAAATCTATAAACCCTTCTTTCTGGGACATCCCTCTGAACATATCTTTCCTCTCGAGCGCTACCACAAGTATCTCGCTTGGCTGCATGAGGCTGGCGCTGATGGGGCGTCACGCAATGAAGGTCATCATGCTAACCCAAGCATTCTGGTCTAGGGTTCGGGCTGGGCTGGAGACACCAAACATATCGGAATCTGCTGGCTAGATGAATCCCCCACCAATCAAATCCCGACACTTGATGGCTATCACAGCCAAACAGGATACGGTTGGGCCCACCGGTCAGCCCTACCAACCGGCGGTAGGGCGGTACTGGCCCGCCGCGCGTTCCGACACCCAACAAAGCGGTTTGTCAGCTAGCAAAACCATTTTTACACTGCAAAGTCCTTTTGCTACCCTGCAAAAACCCGTCGGCGGGTGACAAAATTCACCCTAAAGCCTTAAAAAAGAAGGTTTTTACCAGAAAATCGCTGGTGCTGGTCAAAAATCGCCAGCCGCCGGTTGGCCGGACGGGCGCTCAACCCTGGTGACGATACAGGGCCACCAGCGCGGCTCCGATGGCTTGGGAGAGTTCGCCCAGTTCGGCCGGCAGGATCTTGATGGTGTCTTTCTGCGGCGCCCAGAGGTAGGGCTGGGCGGCGGCGCGGATCGCTTGCATGTAGCGTTCGCGGAACTCCGGCGTGGTCGCCTCATGATCCATGAGCCCGCCGCCGATGACGACGATGCCCGGGTCGAACGCCATGACGAGATTCGCCACGTGGATGCCCATGACGCGTGCCTGAAAGTCGAAGATTTCCAGCGCCAGCGCGTCGCCCTTTTGGGCGCGGGTGCGGAGGGACAAGACCTTTTCCTTGATGGGCGCGGTGGACTTGGCGAGTTCGTGTTCGGGATGGCGCTCGATGAATTTCGCGAGCAGTTGCGGCAATCCGGAAATCGTGGTGTAAGCCTCCACACAGCCCCAGTCGCGACCGCAGCCGCAGGTGAAGGGTTTGCCGGAGAGACCGAGTAATTGCAGAGCGGCGGGCATGTGACCGGCTTCCATGCCGGCGAGCGTGTCGCCATCAAGACAGAGCCCATCCGCACCGACGAACGCGGCGCCGAGGCCGGAGCCGGGCATGAGCATCATGACAGTGGCGCGGGTTTTGCCGCGGGCGAGCTGGGCCTCGGCCACGCCGCCGTAGTTGCCGTCGTTGCCGACGACGAGCGGGAGGGTGCGGCCGGCCGCTTTCTCCAAAGCGTTATGGTAATCCGTGTAGACATCCCAGCCGGCAAAGCTGGCGGGGAGGTTCGGCGTGCGGCTGAAGACGCCGTAGCGTTCGTAGGGTCCGGGAATGGCAAGGCCCACGCCCTCGACCTGGGACCACTGGAGATTGTTCTGCGCGAGAAAATCGGTAACGCCGGTGATCCACGAGGCGATCACGGCCGCGCGGCCGTGTTCCGAGCTGGTGGAGCGCTGGAGCACCTTGTTGGAGACGGGTTCGCCATTTTCCCAGACGGCGCACAGTTTGGTGGTGGTGGCGCCGCTGTCGGTGCCGATGAAAACTTTTTTGCTCATGATTGAAGCGGTTAAATTGCGGACTACAGCGGCAAAGGCAAGAAATATTCCGACTTTAAAGCGATGTAAACATGGGGCTGACCGCCTGGCTGGTTTCGGAACCCGCTGGCAATTCATCTGGCCAAAGCCAAGCCGATGTAGCCAAGTCCACCAAACCGGAACAATACCAGCTTGGTGCGCACGAGAGGACTTGAACCTCCACGCCTTGCGGCACCAGATCCTAAGTCTGGCGTGTCTGCCATTCCACCACGCGCGCAACCTCTCCAGCTTGCGCGGCGCGGGCCAGAATCTCAAGCCGCTTTTGCAGCCTGACATTGCACGTGCTGGCAAGTTCGTTTAGCTTCGCGTCATGTCATTGTTTGGCAAATGGAGTTTGGCGGCGCTGGCGGCGACGGCTTTGGTCGCGGTCAACGGCTGCCTGCCCGCCGATTCGAGTCCCCTGGATGAGGAAAAGGAACCGCATTTTGTGCTCGGCAAAGGGCGCGTCAATGCGATGGATTACCCCGGCGCGGTGGAAGCATTCACCGAGTCGCTGGAAGCGAATCCGCGCTCGGCGGCGGCGCATTTCCAGCTCGCCTGCCTGTTCGACCAGAAGGAATCCGATCCCGCCTCCGCCATTTATCATTACCAGGAATTTCTCCGGCTGAACCCCAAGGCGGACAATGCCGAGGTCATCAAGCAGCGCATCTACAGTTGCAAGCAACAACTGGCCGCCGACGTGCTTCCGCTACCGAGCGCACCCGCGGCTCAAAAACAACTGGAAGACCTCGCCGAAAAAAACCACCGGCTGCAGGATGAAGTGGAAAAATTTCGCGCTTACTACGCCGCGCAGCAGGCCGCGCAAAAAAATCCGGCCACGCCGTCGGCAAACAATCTCACTCCGGCGCTGAACGGGAGCCCAACGCCGGACGACATCTCCTCCGGTCCGGCCAATCCGACCCCAACCCCGCCGACAACGCCGGCCCGCATCACGACCACCAAACCCGCGAAGCCGCGCACTCATACGGTGGCCGCCGGCGAAACCCTCACCGCCATCGCCCGCAAGCACGGCATCAGCCTCGCGGCCTTGCAATCGGCCAATCCCGGTATCACGCCGAAAAAACTCCACATCGGCCAGACGCTGAATCTGCCGCAATAACCTTTCATGCCCGCCCGCCTGACCTTTTTGTTCATCGCCGCCTTCTGGCTGACGATGAATATCCTGCTCTGGCGGACGGAGTATGGTTCGCACGGCGGCGAGACGCCGGTGCCGGTCAGCCTGGTCTGGCACAAGATCCTGACCGCGCCGGACGCCTCGTCGTTGAGCGTCTATCAAGATAGCGACCGGATGGGCTATTGCGAATTTTCCACCAGTGTCGGCCAGGAAATGTCCACGGTGGATGCCGACAAGCCGCCGCCGGAAGGCTTGGTGAAACGGGCCGGCTACCAGATCCACCTGGCCGGCAATGTTGCCCTCGGCGATTTCACCAACCGCATGAAATTTGACGGGCGCCTGCAATTCTCCACCGCGCGCCAATGGCAGGAAATCAATTTAAAAGTCAGCTCACGGCTGACGGTGGTGGAAATCCATTCGGTCGCCACCAATCAGACCGTGCATCTGAAAATCAGCAGCGAAGGCGGTGGGATGGAAAAGGAGCTGAGCTTCGCCGACCTACAAAACCCCAACGCCCTGCTGCGCGCCCTGATGGGGAACGTGGCCGATACGCTGTTCGGCATGGTGGATCTGCCGGATTTTACCGCCACGGCGGCGGCCCAGAAAATGGAATGGCACGCCAGCCGGACCCGCGTCAAAATCGGCACGGAAGCGGTCCCGGTCTACCGGATTGAAACGAGTGCCCTTGGCCACAGCATCCTGGTGGATGTCAGCACGCTCGGCGAAATCCTGCGGGTGGAATTGCCCGGCAACCTCAGCGCCCGGATCGATGAGTGGAGCAAACCATGATTGAACTCGACCATCTCGTAAAAAATTTCGGCGACCTCGTCGCCGTCAACGACGTTTCCCTGAAGATCGGCCGCGGCGAATTTTTCGCCATGCTCGGCCCGAATGCCGCCGGCAAAACCACCACCATCAAGCTGCTAGCCGGCCTGATCAAACCCACGGCCGGCGCCGCGCGCATCTGCGGTTTTGACATCCAGACCCAGCCGCTCGAAGCGCGCCGGCGGCTGGCGTATGTGCCCGATTTTCCGTTCCTATACGACAAGCTGACCGCGTGGGAATTTTTCCGTTTCACCGGCCAGCTGTTCCAGCTCGAAGCTGCGCGCATCGAACAGAACGCGCGCGAACTGGTCGGTCGGTTTCACTTGGCGGAATTTGTGGATCGCCCGCTCGAAGGGCTTTCGCACGGCACCCGCCAGCGCATCGCCATCGTGTCAGCACTGCTGCACGACCCGGAAGTGTTCGTGATCGATGAACCGATGGTGGGCCTTGACCCGCAACACGCCCGCGTGGTGAAAGATGTTTTGAAGGAGCGCTCGCTGACGGGGATGACCGTGCTGGTTTCGACTCACCAATTGAGCATCGCCGAGGAAATGTCCGACCGCATCGGCATCATTAACGGCGGCCAGCTGATCGCCGTCGGCACCCGTGACGAACTGCGGCAACAAAGCGGTTCCGCTGGGGCGCTGGAGGAGATCTTTCTATCGCTGACGGCGGCCAGCGATGCCAAAAACATTCCGACGGTGCCCCACCCGGCCGAACGGTGATCATCTGCGGAAGATGGCGTGGTGAGTTTCTCTCCCCTAAGCTGTAAAACAAAACACCGGCAATGAAAGTTCCATTCCGGTGTTTCAGGCCACTGACAATCAATTTCTGATTCGCCAGCGCACTTGGTGCGTTCGTTTATTGGCCTCGGCGGTCTTTTCCGGTCAGTTGATCAGGCTGACCAGATCGGACACCTTTGATAGAGCATCAACCCTGCCAGCCAGCCAGCCAATCAACTGGTGCGAAAAACACAATGATTCGACCCTGCCGGCCGACTTTGACGGACACGCGTCCAACCCCGCTGGATGCAAACAGGACACGCCGGGACAAGGTGAGGTAATTTTGACGGAATGAAGGATTCACCCGCATTAACAGAATTTTTAAATCAATAGCGCGCGCCCACGGCAATCCCTTTAGGGGCGAACGCCTCGATGTCTTGCAATTCCGTGGGGCTGATGGAAATTTGCAATGCCTGCACGTTCTCTTCCAGATAACGAAGGCGTTTAGTGCCGGGGATGGGAACAATGTCCGCACCTTGAGCACAGACCCAAGCCAATGCCAATTGCGCCGGGGTGCAGCCTTTGGCTTGGGCCAGCGCGGTGATTTTCCGCACCAGTTCAAAATTCTTGGCAAAGTTCTCGCCCATGAAACGCGGGGAGGTCCGGCGATAGTCGTCAGCCGCCAGATCCTCGAAGCTTTGAAAGGCCCCGGTCAAGAACCCTCGCCCCAGCGGACTGTAGGCCACAAAGCCGATACCCAATTCCCGGCAGGTGTTCAAGATGTCGCCTTCTGGATCGCGGCTCCACAAGGAGTATTCGGTTTGCAGGGCCGTGATGGGGCAAACCGCGTGGGCCTTCCGCAACTGCGCGGCGGAGAACTCCGAGACGCCGATGTAGCGCACCTTGCCCTCCTGCACCAATTCCCCCAGGGCGGCAGCGCTGGCTTCCACCGGCGTATGGGGATCGGGGCGGTGCAGGTAGTAAAGGTCGATGACATCCACCTTCAACCGCTTGAGGCTGCCCTCGCATGAACGCTTGATGTAGTCCGGCTGGCCGTTCAAGCCAAGCCGCTGCTTGGTGACGAGATCGCGCATGACCCCGCATTTCGTGGCCACCACGATATCCTGACGGATCCCTTTCAATCCCTCCGCCAGCAATTCCTCGTTTAGATGGGGGCCATACATGTCCGCCGTATCCCAAAAATAGACACCCAGTTCATGCGCCCGTTTTAACGTCACCAGGGATGCCTGATCATTCCGACCGCTGTAGAATTCACTCATACCCATGCAGCCCAAACCAAGCGCCGAAACCGTCAATCCCGATGCTCCTAATTTTCTTTGTTTCATAAGCAGGCTTTTGTATTCGCAAAACGATTCGATTAATGTTCACCTTCACCGCCTGCGCGCAATCAAAATGATCAGGCGCGTCTCGAGCCTGGCAAGGCACAAACCAGGGAAACGGCGTGTGCAGATTGGGTTGTTGTGAGAAGGGCTGGCTGGTGTGGGCGTTCCTACCATTGACCGACTACAGGAACCATTACTTCTGTCTGCCACTGTCAACAACTCTCACACCCATACCAGCCAGCTGAACATCATACTGTTTTCAAGGATATCAAGGCGGTCGGAGTGATGGAAAACCTTTGGTGATCTGAAACCGGGAGCCGGCGTAAAGCGAAAAAAATGAGGACGGGAAAATATCAATGACTGTCTCGAACAAACGCGTGCAACGTTGACCGGATTTAAATTGGTTATGCCAAACCGTTTTGCAAAGCACGTTGGTTTTACTTAAACCCGGGGAACCCATTTTGTTTAAAACGGGTTGAAAAGTGGTGCGCATAGCAGGACTTGAACCTGCACGCCTTTCGGCACTACCACCTCAAAGTAGCGTGTCTGCCAATTCCACCATATGCGCAATCGGGCTGGAAATTCTGCCTGAGGACGTCTGGGAAGCAAGTTTTTTCACCGGCCAAACAGGCAGTTCCACCGCCGCACTGAACCTTGCATTGGGGATTGAATCCCTGATAGACTTCCGGTTGGAAAATTTAAAACAAACATGAATCCGTGCTTTTGCCTGCTGGTGGTGAAGGTGATGATTCAAAACCCCAAACCTCGACGTTGCCGCAAGGACTTGTGCCATGACAAAAATCCTGATCATTCTCGTAATCGCATTCACTTTTGAGGCCATCGGGGTTGTTACCATCAAAAAGGGGCTCGATCAAATCGGGCCACGCTATACCGCACGCAAGGCAACCACGCCGCTGCTGTTGAACCTGCTGAAGCTGGTTGGCGACTGGTTCACAAACAAGAATGTCCTGCTGGGGCTGCTGCTTGAAACTATTTTCTTCGCCCAACTGCAATACCTGCTCGGCCAGCGCGACGTGAGTTTTGTCTGGCCGTTGACGGCAATCAGTTTTGTGATGACGGCGCTGGCGGCGAAGTTTTTTCTGCACGAACGCGTGGACGCGGCGAGGTGGACCGGGGTCGTGCTGATTATCATCGGCGCCGGATTCATCGGTTACAGCGAACATGTAAAACCAAAAGCAGCTGAACCACAGCCCGTCGTCGACCCCAAGGTTATCCCGTAAACGCTATTCCCCCGCGGCGCCGGGCGCGACGAAAGCCATTCCCAGCGGCGGCTGACGGGTGCTGGCGATGCGCCCACACACACGATCCATACTACGCGGCGTTAAGCGCCCCGCTTTTAACGCAATCTTTCCAAAGTTGCCGGGGTAAGGGTTCCATCGCGGCGCAGGGTGTAGCGACGCCCGGCCCAGAAAATCGTCCCGCCAAAATACGCGCCGAAAAAAGTGAGCCCTTCCACAAAATCCACGACCGGCAGCAGCCACCAGGCGCAGCGCCAATCCGGCATGTTTACAACCGTCTGCAATACCGCAGCTGATGCCCAGCGGATCACCACCACCAGCGCAAGCACACCCCACGACCACCCAACCAGCGGGTGGCTAAAGGCCAGCAGCAGTGCCCAAAAAACAGGGTAGGTGATGATGACCCCAAGAAACTCTAGGCCGCGCGAACGGCGGATGGTGCGTTTCCAGCGGAGCATCCGGACGAACGATTCGCCAAAGGATTCAGCGGGCATCACGCAATCCATGAGGAGGGGGGGCACGACGACACGCAATCCAAGCTTGGAAATGCGGTTGCCGAGCTCATAATCATCGGCCAGATGGTTCGGAAAAGCCGTGAAGCCATTCAGTTTTTCCAGCACCGAGCGCGGAACCGCCATGGTGTGCCCGATGGCCCAATGAATTCCTGTCGTCCGCAGCGCCAGCATCCATTGAGGCAAATAATTAAAGCCATAGTGCAACGCAATCATCTGGCCACCCAGAGTGTCCGCCTGAATGCCGCGCGGCAGGCAGGTAAGGCAACCCACGCCCGGCTGAGCCAGCCTGGGAATGAGTTGTGTCAGGTAATCTGCGGGCGCAAATACATCGGCATCGGAAAATAACAAAAACTGGCCGGAGGCGTTGCGCCAGAGGGTTTCCATGATGCTTGTCTTACGATTGGCACCCTGCAGCGGAGCCAGCACCAACCGGATGTGACGGTCGGGAAATTCCTCTTGCAAGCGCCGGACCATTGCCACCACCGGGTCAGCCAAGTTGATGGTGCCGATGCAAAGCTCCACTTCACCTGAATAATCCACGCGGCAAAACGAGGCAAAGGCCGCATAGGTCTTCGGGCCCGTGCCTTCGACTGGCTTGAGTATGCTTACTTTGGGTAGGGCCCCCGGCAGACCGGGAACGATTTTCCGAGAGAAATGCCGGAGCGCGGCGACCTGACTTAAAACGACCAAGATCAACCCTATCAGAATCAAGATTCCGATGAACGCAGTCGCGACATGGCCAAGGGCGGTCATGGTATTTTTGTCTGTGCCACCGAACGCGCGATGCAACAGACCCCGATAACCACAAGGGTAATTCCCATCCAGCGCAGGCCGTTCACTGGTTCAGCGAGCAACCATTTGCCCAGGATGGCCGTGCCCACATAACACAAGCCCATGATGGGAGTCACCACGCTCGCATCGCAACCCCACTTGAAAAGCACGAGGGTGCCGAGGAACTGCACCATCATCAAAGCCGCGCCGCAGGGCAACTGCGGCGACCCCGCCAGCGCTTGGAACCCGGATACGCCCGAGGCGGTCAAGGCACCGTAACGGTCCATGCCCAGCTTGAGGAGAATGCTGCCAAGCGACAGGCTGGCAATTGATACCGCAAACACTAGCACGGTTTGAAAAAGGGGTTTCATTAGTTGTTGGACTGGCTATATCCGGTCAACAAATAGACCCAAAATCTTAAACAACGGTGAGCGGGCAAAGGCCGGGCGACCGCGGGGTTGCAATGGCATAACATAAGCGGCATGAAAATTAGCAGGCCTGGTCGAGGAATAAAATGAATTGAAGATCACACCTGTCCCGCTTAAAAACCCAGTAAACATTGATGATTATCGGCATCGTGTGATGGGGAATTGGGCGGGAGTTGAGCGAGTGCCTGTGAAATGGGCATTTTCTCAAAGAGCGTGAGGCTCAAAATCTGTAAAATG
>CAIXPZ010000210.1 GCA_903921455.1 uncultured Verrucomicrobia subdivision 3 bacterium
CGCTAGGTCCGTCAAAACCGCCCCGTCCGCCTTCATTTGTGAGGTATTCATGCCGACAAATCTAGCCGACACCCTAGGACATCCGCTGTCCGTGCGTTTGTTAAGTATACAAGCGCGCCGGATGGAGACGATCTCAAAGCGCCCTGCTATTGCGGTTTGGCCCCGAAATATTTCATGGCCGCCTCGGTCCGCGACCGCACGTGCAACTTTTCGTAGACGTGTTTCAGATACCCACGCACCGTATCTTCGGTAAGCCCGAGCATATTGGCGATTTCCTTGTTGATGTAACCTTTGGCCACCAGCGCCAGGACTTCTTTTTCGCGGGCGGAAAGTGCCACAGCGGAAGCCTTCTCGGCCGTTCGCCGGGAAAAAGATTGCACCACCTGCCGGGCAATATAACTGGACATCGGCGCACCACCGCGATGGACATCCTCAATGGCTTTCAGGATCTCGGGGGTTGGCGTACGCTTGAGCAAATAGCCGCTGGCACCCATTTCCAAAGCCTCAAAAATCTGCTGCCGGTCGTCATAAACCGTCAGCATCACGATTTGCAACTCCGGAATAACCTGCTTTAGCAAATAGGTGCATTTTACGCCGGACATCTGCCCCAGGTTAATGTCCATGAGCACCACCTCGGGAGGCTGCTTCGGCATCTCCCGAAGCGCCTGCTCTCCGGAGCTGTAAGCGCCCACGCATTGGAAGCCGCGCGTTTCGTTGATCAAGGATACAAGTTCCTGGCGGACGGAACGCTCGTTTTCAACAATGGCAACGCGGATGGTCATAAAATCGGCTCCAATTGAATGAGCGGAGCAAACAGTTTTACACAAGCGCCTTGACCGGGTTGGCTGACCACCTCCATCCGGCCCCCCACCTCCGACATGCGCTGGCTCAGGTTGTGCAGGCCGTCGCTGCCTTCGGCCACCTTGCCGACGACGAAACCGCGGCCGTTGTCTTCGATGGCAAGGCACATTTCCGGGCCATTCAAAACAAGTCGCACCCAGACCTCGGTCGCCCCGGAGTGCCGAGCCACATTATTACAGGCTTCTTTCACCGCCAGAAAAATATGGTGACGTTGCTGGGTGGCAAGCGGTATTTGCGGCAACTCCGCCGGAACGTCCAACCGACAGCGGATGTTGGTCAAATGGAAAAACTCCTCGGCAAATTGCACCAGGTAATTGGCCAGATTGTTGAGGGTGTCGTTGTGCGGGTTGATGGCCCACACAATTCCATCCACGGTCTGTACCGCCGTCCGGGCGCGTTGTGAAATTTTTTCCAAATCCTCCCCCACCTGATCCGCTCGGCTACGGTGCGACTGGGCGCGGTCACTCATCAGGGAAATCCCCGTCAGCAGCGTTCCCAGTTCGTCGTGAATATCCCGAGCGATTCGCGTCCGCTCCTGCTCCAAAGCGTGCTGCTGTTGCAACAGCTCCAAACGACGGCGCAGTCTGCGGGAGACAAAAAGTTTCACCGTCCAACCTCCCGCAAACAGCACCAGCAAACCCGACAGCACGCGAAACCATCCCGCCTGCCAATAGGCCGGGCGGACCGTCAGGGTCAGCACCGCTTCCTCCTTGCTCCACAAGAGGTTTTCGTTACAGGCTGCCACCCGGAATTGGTAATGCCCCGGCGGCAAATAAGGATATTCAGCAACACGACGCCCTCCCGCGTTAACCCACCCAGAGTCCAGCCGGTCCAGCCGATAGCGAAAGCGCACTTTCTCCGGCGCAGTGAAGCTCAGGGCAGAGTAGCGGAATTCCACGCGCCGGGCCCCGGGGCCAATCGTCACTTCTGAACTGCCAAGCAGACCCGCTTTGGGTTTTAAAACATGGACGACGGATTTCGGGTTTTGCGGCATTGGGTTGTTCACATCAGTCGCCACCTGGTTGCCATCCACAAGCAACTCATCCACCATCACCACCGGGGACACAGTGTTGACCGGGACATTTTTCGGGTCCACGATGACCACCCCTTTGGCGGTGGAGAACCATAACCGCCCATCGCGCGTCTTCATGCCAGCCGGGCAAAACCCGCCAGTGCACTCCACACTTTCCATGCCTTCGGCTTTGCCATACACCACCGGCGTCAGCATCCCAGATTCCCCGTCAGCCGCCCGCTCCAGTTCCGCCTTGGACATCTGAAAAATACCTCCGTTGGAACCAAACCACAGCCGCCCTTGGTCATCCTCCAATATCTGAGAAATGGTGTCGTTCCACAAACCCTGCCGGGCGGTAATGGCCGTAATCGTTCCATTTTTCATCCGGCCCAGACCGCCGTTCATGCCAATCCACAACTGCCCTTTCTTATCAGCGTAGAGGGCGCGGATAAAATCACCGGCCAGCCCATCGCGGGTCGTCAACCGCGAGAACCGACCGTTGGACCAACAACTCAGACCGTCGCCACCGGTGCCAATCCAGAGCCGCCTCTCCCGGTCCAAGGTCAATGCGGTGATCAAGCCAGACGGCAATCCATTCGTGCTGCGATAGGAGGTAAAGACGCCGTCCCTAAAATATTTAAGCCCATCTTGATAGGTGCCCACCCAGAGTCCACCGTTCGCGCCTTCACACAACGCCAGCACCGGCTCATCATTTTCCGGACGCGCCAGATTAAACTGTTCCAGCTTCATTCCAGTTTTCCGGAACAGCCCGCCGTTCCAACTACCCAACCAGAGCGCCCCGTCCCGGGCCGCGAGCACTGCGGGAATGCTTTCGTTATCGAGCAAATAGCTCAAGTCGGCAGCAGCGAATTCCATGTCCAAACCCGTGCTCGATGCGAGGAAGTTTTGCGACCGGGCCGGCTCACCCCCCAGGCCTGCGCTTGAGCTGTTCGCAGCGGAGCGATGGCGTCCCACGCTCAACCCACCGCCGTTGGAGCCGATCCACACATTGCCCTCGGAGTCCTCCGCCATAGACATGATGGCGTTGTGGCTCAAGCCTTCTCCGGTGGTCACCAACCGCACCCGCTTCGACTTGAGCCGCTGCAGTCCGCCGGCGCTGGTGCCAACCCAAAGATTTCCTTCGCGGTCTTCCGCCAGACAGCGAATGGAGTTGTCCGCCAGGCCATCTTGCACTGTCAACGAGAGCATCTCGCCGTTCCGCCAGCGGCGCAACCCCGTGGAAGCCATGCCCAGCCAGAGATCACCTTTCTGCGTTTCGCACACGTCGAGAATCGTATCCGCCGACGGCTTGCCCGGTTGCGGCACACGCGTCAGCACGCCGTTGCTGGCCGTATGAAGCTGACCGCTCAAACCGCCGAACCACAACCTTCCGGAAGATCCGCAGCGCAGTGTGGCCGTGGCGAATTCACCCGCCGGCTCGGAAGTCGGATTCTCCCGGAGGTATTGGTGTTTTTTCACCTGGTGCAAAAAGCCGTTGATTACCACCCACAGCTCATCCTGGTGACACAGCACCCGGGAAAACGGCTCAC
>CAIXPZ010000211.1 GCA_903921455.1 uncultured Verrucomicrobia subdivision 3 bacterium
CCAAAATGCTGATGTCAGAGAAGCGGCAGAATGTCGAAGCCATCATCGAAAAAATCGTAATTGGCAATGGTGCAATTGACATAACCTATTCATCCCTACCTACTTCTATAGAACAATGCAAAAGCCAGCAGGGGTTAGGGCTGGGGTGAGGGGGAACGCGGCGGAAACCGAATTGTTTAATCCGGTCTAGGCCAGCACGCTTTTCAGATAATGCCCGGTGAAGCTCGCGGCGCAGTGGATGATTTTTTCCGGCGACCCTTCCGCCACGATTTTTCCACCGCCGCTGCCGCCTTCCGGGCCGAGGTCAATGAGCCAGTCTGCCGTCTTGATCACGTCCAGATTGTGCTCGATGACGAGCAGCGTGTTGCCGGCGTCGCGCAAACGAAACAGCACCTCCAGCAGCTTGGCCACGTCGTGAAAATGCAGGCCCGTGGTCGGCTCATCCAAAATGTAAAACGTCCGGCCCGTCGCGCGGCGGCTCAATTCCGTGGCCAGCTTCACGCGCTGCGCCTCGCCGCCGCTCAACGTCGTCGCCTGCTGGCCGAGATGAATGTAGCCCAGCCCCACCTCGCCGAGCGTTTGCAGCGGATCAAAAATCTTCGGCACGGCGCGGAAAAAATCCACCGCCTCGTCCACCGTCATGTCCAAAACGTCCGCGATGTTCTTGCCCTTGTAGGCAATCTCTAGCGTCTCGCGGTTGTAACGCTTGCCGTTGCACGCCTCGCACGTCACATACACCGCCGGGAGAAAATTCATTTCAATTTTCAGCACGCCGTCGCCCTCGCACTTCTCGCAGCGGCCGCCCTTGACGTTGAAGCTGAACCGGCCCGGCTCGTAGCCGCGCACCTTCGCCGCCGGCAACCGCGCAAACAAATCGCGAATCTGGTTGAACATTCCGGTGTAGGTGGCGGGATTTGAGCGCGGCGTCCGGCCAATCGGCGACTGGTCAATGACGATGACCTTGTCGAGCGATTCAAAACCGCGCAGCGACTTGTGTTCGCCGGGCCGCTCCTTCGAGCCGTAAAACTTGCGGAACAGCGCGCGCTGCAAAATATCGCTGACGAGCGTGCTCTTGCCGGAGCCGCTGACGCCGGTGACGCAGGTGAACGTGCCGAGCGGAATCCGCACGTCAATGTCCTGCAAATTATTTTCCGACGCGCCGAGGACTTCCAGCCAGCCTTTTTCCTCCGATGGAACGATTCGTTTTTTAGGAATCGGAATGGAAAGCTCGCCGGTCAGGTATTGGCCGGTCAAAGATTTTTTCGCCGCGAGAATTTCCGGCAACGTGCCGGCCGCCACCAGTTCGCCGCCGTGGACGCCCGCGCCCGGACCGAGATCCAAAATGTAATCCGCCGCGCGGATCGTGTCCGCGTCATGCTCGACGACGAGCACCGTGTTGCCCAAATCGCGCAAGCCTTTCAGCGTCGCCAGCAGACGGTCATTGTCGCGCTGATGCAGGCCGATGCTCGGCTCGTCCAAAACGTAAAGCACGCCGACGAGCGCCGCGCCGATTTGCGTGGCGAGCCGGATGCGCTGCGCCTCGCCTCCGGAGAGCGTGCCGCTTTCGCGGTCGAGCGTGAGATAATTGAGGCCGACATTCCGCAGAAAGCCGAGCCGCGCGCGGATTTCCTTGATGACCTCGGCGGCGATCTTCAGCTCAAACTCCGTCAGCTTGAGCGCCGCGAAAAACTCATCCGCCTTTTCCACGGACAAGCCGCACACGTCCATGATGGAAAGGCCGGGAATCTTTACAGTTTTGAGTTTTGAGTTTTGAGTTTTGAGTTTGGAAAAAAACTGTTCGCCACCGAGCGTGACCGCGAGGATTTCCGGCTTGAGCCGTTTGCCCCGGCACGCATCGCAAAACTGCGGCGTCATGTAAGCCTTGAGCCGGTTGCGGATGAATTCGCTTTCGCTGTCGGTGGCGAGCCGTTCAAGATTCGGCAGCACGCCTTCAAACGGACGCGTGATGCTGCTGACTTTGCCAGCGCGCCAGAATTTGAATTCGATGTCGTCCGCGCCGGAGCCGTGGAGCAGAACTTTTTTGAAATCTTCCGGTAAATCCTTGTAAGGCGTCTCAGTGCTGACGTTGAAATGCGCGGCCACCGAACGCAGCATGGCCTTGTAATAAATGATCAGCCGCTTGCCCGCGCGCCGCCACGGCTGAATGGCACCGTCGAGCGGCAGCTCCATGTCCGGCACGACGAGCGCCTCGTCGAAAACCATTTTCTGGCCGAGGCCGTGGCAGACGGGACATGCGCCGGCGGGCGCGTTGAAGGAAAAATGTTTCGGCGTCGGCGGGTCGTAGCTTTTGCCGGTCGCGGGCGAACACATCTTGTTTGAGTGCAGAGTTTCGATCCAATCTTCCGAGTGCGGATTGCGGATTGCGGATTGCAGATTGGCGGTGGCTTCGCCGGCTTTGGACTTTGGACTTTGAACTTTGGACTCGTCCGGCAACTGATGCAGCGTGAACATCACGCCTTCGCCCAATCGCAACGCGGTCTGCGCGGAATCGCCAAGCCGGACGCGGATTTTGTCATCAATCACCAAACGATCCACGACGGCCTCGATGCTGTGGAATTTCTTTTTGTCGAGCTTGATGCGGGCGATGTCTTCGCCCAGTTCCATGATTGCGCCATCCACGCGCACACGCACGAAGCCTTCGCGCGCGAGGCGCTCAAACACGTCGCGGAACTCGCCTTTCTGCCGGCGCACGACGGGCGCGAGCAGCATGACTTTGGTTTTCGGCGGCAGCGCGAGGATTTTATCCACGATGTCGCTGGTGCTTTGCGTCGAAATCGGCACGCCCGTTTCCGGGCAATGCGCCTGGCCGATGTGCGCGTAAAGCAGACGAAGATAATCAAAAATTTCCGTCGTGGTGGCGATGATCGAGCGCGGGCTGCTGCCGGAGCTGCGCTGCTCAATCGCAATCGCCGGCGACAAACCTTCGATGAAATCCACGTCCGGCTTTTGCAACTGATCCAAAAACTGGCGCGCATAAGCGGAAAGCGATTCGACGTATTTGCGCTGCCCCTCGGCGTAAATCGTGTCGAACGCGAGCGACGATTTGCCGCTGCCGCTCAAGCCGGTGACAACGACGAGCTTGTCGCGCGGAATCGAGAGCGTGAGGTTTTTGAGATTGTGCTCCCGCGCGCCGCCGATCTTGATGAATTCCTTGCTCATGGTTGTGAATTTCCCGTCCACGGGAAAACTCACACTACGATACGCGACGAAAAATGCAAAGCGCGAGTTGCCGGATTTTTGAATTTTCTACGGCAGCAGGATCAACTGGTAGAATTTCATGACCGCCGGCAGGTTGGTGTCGGTGAACAGGAATGTTCCGTTGGTCGAGGTGATGATGTCCGGCAGCGTGTTCCAGATGGCGGGAACCAGGTTGGTGGTCCACTGCACTTGGAACGCCTCATAAATCGGCGCGGTCCATTGCAAGGCGAAGCCATTCGTGCCCGCGCTGGCGTTGAAATTGAAAGGCGGGACGACAGGGTAAATCGCCGCGCCGGGATTGGAGTAAATCGTGGCCAGGTCGTTTGAACTTAGAACGGTGTTATAGACCTGCACATCGTCAATGGAGCCGGTGAAGTTGTGGAACGCACCGTCATCGCGGCTGCCGATGTTGAAACTGACGTTATTCTGGATGGTATTGGTGGTCCCAAGCGTATCATCAAAGACGACATTCGTGCGGGACACGCCATCGATATAGATGGTCACGCCAGCGGCCAAACCGCTGCCGTCGTAGGTGAATGCAACCTGATGCCAGCCGCCGTCGTTGACGGGAACGGCGTCACTGCTGACCTGAATGGCCGCACCGCTCCCCGCACTGCCGGTGAACTTGTTGATGATCCAGACAATGATGCCGGTGCCAGTCCGGTAATGAAGTTCATAGCCAAGAAAATCAGGTCCCGGCTGAACCATTTTCCCGGCGATAGTCACATCCTGACTGTAAGCTGCTGGCGTCTTCATCCAGGCAGAAATTGAGAAAGTGTTGGTGCTTTCAAAATTGAGGCTGGCACGATTGCCGACCGTGACGAAGCCGCCGTTGCCGGAGCTAAGACCGCCGCCAGGAGCCGTGAGCGCCACCGCCGAGCCTTCGACGCCGTTCGTCCAGCCAACTGTGCCGGTGCCGACATTGGTCAACGTCCCGTCATTGTGTGCCGGGCCGATGTCATGCGTCACGACGCCGTTGCTCTCGTTGAGCGGCCAGTGCGAGACTAGATAATTCACCGCGTTGGTGGGATTGACAATTACCGTGAAGGTATTCGTTGCGCTCAAAGAGTTGGCGGTGATTGCCCAGGGATTGGTGTCCGTCACAATCGTCGTGATTAAGTTGGTCGTGCCGGCCTGCGCCAACGTCGGCGTCCAGGTGATAATTCCATTGGTGGGATTGATGACCGCGTTGGTGGGCGAACCCGACAGCGTGTAAGTCAGCAGATTCGTCGGAATGTCCGAATCACTGGCCGTGTTGGTCACGACGAGGCTGCTCAATGGATTGATGACGTAATTGGTCTGGCTGGGAACACCCGTCGGCCAGAACGGCGCGGTGTTCACCTCATTCACGGTCACGGTGAAACTGTTGGTCGCGCTCAATACATTATTGGTCAGAGCGAAGGCGTTGGTGTTGCTCACCACCGTCGTCAGCACATAGACGCCCGGCCCTTGGGCTTCGGACGGCGTCCAGGCAATAATCCCATTGGAGCTGATGACCGGCGATGGATTCGTGGTCGCGTAATTCAACGGCCAACCGTTGGCGATCATCGCGTTGGTGTCCACGGCCATCGTCACCGCATAGCTCAAGGCGGCGGGCGGAAGATTGGGATCAACCGCCGTGTTAGTGACCGTCAACAAGGTTAGTTCGTTGACCGTGTAATTAGTCTGGCCCGGCACATTTGTCGGCCAAGACGGTGCCTGATTCACTTCCAGAACCGTCACGGTGAAACTGTTGGTCGCGCTCAAAGACTTGGCGTTGACCGCCCACGGGTTGGTGTCTGTCACAATGGTCGTGAACAAATAAAATCCCGGTGCTTGCGCTGCCGTCGGCGTCCAGGTGATGATGCCATTGGTTGAAATACTGGCGTTCGTCACCGCCGGCGCGTTGGTGTCCACGGCTGACACGAACAGCGCGTAGGTCAGGATGTTGGTCGGAATGTCTGAATCGCCCGCCGTGTTCGTTACCGCCAGCAACGTCAATTCATTGACCACATAATTTGTCTGACTTGGAACATTCGTCGGCCAGAACGGCGGGGTGTTCACTTCATTCACGATGAGCGTGAAGCTGTTGGTGGCACTCAAGGACGGATGGCCGCTGTCGGTGACAACGGTAGTGATGGTATTGGTGCCAGGACCATCCGGCTCCAGCGGCGAGAGGGTAATGACGCCCTGATTATTAATGCCAGCCCAAGGTGGTGAGTTCACCAATGTGTAAGTGAGCGTCTGCGTTGGGATGTTGGTATCCGTCGCCGTGTTCGTCACCAACAACGTCGTCATTTCGTTCATCGTCACGGTGCTGTTCGCAAGGTTGTTCGTCCAGAACGGAGCGTTGTTGGTCTGGTTGAGACCGAAGACCGAGGAGAGTGCCAGGCTGTGGAAGCCGCCACCGGCAATGGCCACCACGTTGGTCATGTTGGTGGGATAATTCCATTGGCCGGAACCGTTGTCGCCCCAAACCACCACCGAGCCGTCGCCGCGCAAAGCGAGACTGTGAAAACCACCGCCGGCCACGGCAATCACATTCGTGGCGCTGGCCGGCACATTGATTTCGCCGTCGGCATTGTAACCCCAGGCCGCCACGGTGCCGTCACCCTTCAGGGCCAAGGTATGATACTCGCCCGCCGCGATGGCGACCACATTGGACAGACCGGCGGGCACGTTGGTCTCGCCATCGCCGTTGTAGCCCCAAGCCACGACTGTGCCGTCATTTTTCAAAGCCACGGTGTGTAGGTCGCCACCGGCGACGGCCACCACGTTGCTCAAGCCGGCGGGCACATTCGTCTGGCCGCTGTTGTTGAGGCCCCAAGCCGCGACATTACCGTTGTCGCGCAGGGCCACGCAATGATAGCCGCCGCTCGATGCCGCCACGGCATTAGTCAAGCTGGCCGGCACATTCGTCTGGTTAAATTGGTGGGAACCCCAAACCACCACAGTCCGGTCGCTCTTCAAGGCCAGACTGTGTTTCTCGCCACCGCTCACCGCGACGGCGTTGGTCAATCCGGCCGGCACATTCGTCTGGTTAAAAGAATTATCGCCCCAAACTGCCACGGTTCCGTCATTGTTGACTGCGAGGCTGAAATCATAGCCCGCACCAATTCCGACCACGAGATTGGTCAATCCTGACGGCACCGGGACGGTCTGGCCAATGAAGTCGGCACCCCAAACCACCACGTTGGCCTGGTCAAAAATCTGGTCGAAGCCATACGTCACTCCCACGGCATTGCTGACCACCAAGCGGCAGTGATACGGCAGGTTGGTGATCAATCCGCTAATCTGGTTGGTCACAAATACCACGTTGTAATTAGTGCCGAGACTCACCGCCGGCGTGGTGACGCCATAACCGACGCTGGTTCCCCATTCAAACCACGCGTAGGCGGGCGAACCGTTTGGCGTGGCAAAGCCGTTCAACTGCGCACTGGAACCAGTGAGCAGCGTGGCCGGTTCGGTGAAGGCGAACGGCAACGGGCCGGCCGGCGGATTGGTGAAGGTGAGAATGCCGCCGTAGTTGGTGCCGGCGCTGTTCGTCGCGATGGCTTGGAAATAATAAACCGAAGCGGGCGTGAGATTTGAGACACCGATGCCCCAGTAATTGGTGCTGTTCAGATTGTTCGTCAGCGAAATGCTGGCGGAAAAATTAGTCCAACTGTTGGTGGTCAGGCTGTATTCAAAATACAGCGTGGTCGCCGCGCCGTCCGGGTTCACCAAGGCATCCAACGTGGCCGTGGTGGACGTGATATTCGTCGCCGGCTCGGTGAGCACAAACGGCGCGTCCGCCAGATTGGTGAAGGTTAGGTCGCCGCCATAATTGGTGCCCAAGCTGTTGGTGCCAACCGCTTGAAAGTGATAGACCGCACCCGGCAACAGGTTCGTCACACCAATGCCCACAAATGTCCAGCTAGTCAGGTTGTTGGTCAGCAGCAGCGGCACGGAAAGATAGCCGTAATTGGTATCCAAGCCGTATTCAAAATAAACTGCGGTCGGCAGGCCGTTGGGATCCGCAGATGCGTCCAGGGTGGCGGCAATATCAATCACGTTCGTAGCCGGCAGCGTGATCAGCGACGGCGCGGCCGGCAACAGATGGAAGGTCACATCAATGGCATAGTTAGCCACGGTGATGTTGGGGTTCTGCACCCCAAGATAATAGCTGCCCCCGGGAATAATGTAGGCGGGCGCATAAGGAACATTCACCGGCGAACCGTTCGTGCCCAGCAGGGCGCTGCCACCGGTGGAAGCCGCGAGCAGTTCCACGTCGGCGGGGCTGTTGGTGATGGTTGGCGGCACATTGGTGCTGAACCAGAGATTTAGCGGCAGCGTGGCAAACAGCAGCGCATTGGTGGCCAAGTCCGCATTGGTCGGAACATCAATCAAATACCAGGCAATGGCTCCGCCGGGCAGCGCATTCGTTTGCGGACCGCTGTTGGTGATAGTGATGATCGGAATATTGAAGTTGGTGTTGGCAAACGTGAATTCCAACTGCCAGCTCACGAGGGTGGCGTTGTTGGTCGCGCCGGCGCGATTGTCCAAAATCTCCAACTGCCATTCGCCGTAAGGGCTGGTGCCAATGAGCGGCGACAAGTCCTGCTCGGCCTGATAATAAAGATTGCCCGCCACGGGTGTCAGCGCAAAGTCATCTAGCAACGCATTGGTGTCGAAGATAAACGTCTGCGCGTTGGTAAAGGACAGGCCGGACAAAACATCCGCCGAAGCCGCCAGCACCAAAGGCGTGTTGGTGGATGCGGCGGTGAAGACATAGGTTTGCAACTGCCAGTTGGCGTTGGTGGCGATCACGACCGCTCCATTGGTGTCTTCGGTCACGCTACTGCCAAGTTCATAAGTCAAAACATACTTCTGACCCGACACGGTCGGCACATTGGTGAACACGACGCCATTGAATAACTGCAATAAATTAACCCCGTCAGACGCCGGCGGTGTTGTCACTATTCCCACCTTGTTGGTGGCCACAATCCAGCCGCCAAAACCGGCGCCGCCGGACGCGTAAATTTCCGGCGTGTAGGCCTCGAAACTATCCGTCAACACCAGACTAAAAACCGTTTGTGGCACGAACGGCGGGGTCGCAAACTTGATGGGTGTCTGCGTCAGATTCGTGTCCTCGGTAAAGGCTAGATAAGCGTAATTGGTCACCACGCTGCCGGCCGTATAAGTCCAGAAATCCGGCCGGTTGGTGGGCAGCAGCGGATTGGGCTGTTGATCCATGACAATCGTCAGGTAAGTCGAAACCAGCCCGTTCGTGGGACCATAGGGCACATTGATGGTCACTGGAATTGTGTTCTGAGCCCCACCACCGCCGGCAGATTGATTATTAGTTACACCAGTCGAGTAAATCAGGTTGGACGCCGTGACGCTTGTCCCGTAATAAACATCCATCTCGTCGGGTGCCGTGTAAAAATTATAGGTGATCGGGAATATGCCGGAGGTGCTGCCGGTGTTGAGGAAATTGGTGTTTGGCAGCGCCGTGCCGTTGGCCGTGGCGCTGAAAATGTTGGTGGTGATGACGGTCGCGCCGCAGCCGTTGGTGCTCTGGCCGCCGCGATTTTCCATGAGCAGATAGCGCGTGCCGTCGGGGCTGATGAGGTGGAACACCAGATCCGAAATGCGCGGATGATCCACGCGCAGTCCGACACTGATGCCCTGAATCAAATCCGCCTGGTCATAATTGGTGATGGTGGCATACGTCACCGCATCGTCCAACAACGGCACCGGGCCGCTGGCGGCAAAATCCACCGTCGAAATCGCCGCCGCATTGAAGGCGAGTTCCACTCCCAGCAAAATATCGTGCGCCACCACAGCCGGGTTGAATATCCCAACAAAGTAACGTCCCGGTGCCAG
>CAIXPZ010000212.1 GCA_903921455.1 uncultured Verrucomicrobia subdivision 3 bacterium
AGCCGATTCTAAACCGCCAGATCGCCCTGGCCTACCTCAGCGCCACCGACGCCGCCGCGGCCAGCCGCACTTGGAAATTCGTCATGGATGAAATGGCCGCGACCAAGCAAGGCGTCACCCGCCACCGTTACGACATCGCCTGGAAAGACCCGGCCTTTGGCCTGATTAACAATCTGCCGTTGCTGGAGACCAACGCCGCGCACATCCTGAAAGTGATCCGCACGGGCACAGTGTCCACCAATCATTATATGCGCCGGATGCACAATTTTGCCTTGGAAATGGATTGGCTGCCGAAAGCCATCGTGCCTCGCCGCCAATGGCCGAAGCCGCTGCATAAGGAAAAACGCGCCATCACGCAGGCCGAACATGAGGGCATCATTGCCAACGAGAAAAATTCCGAACGCCGCGCATACTACCAACTGGCGTGGCACATGGGGGCAGCGCAAACGGATCTCGCTACGCTCACCGCCGAGGACGTGGATTGGGAGCAGAAAACCATCGGCTTTTTCCGGCGCAAAACCGGAACCGTGGCGCGGCTGCATTTCGGCCCGGCCGTCGCGGCGATTCTGCAAGACCTGCCGGGGACCGGCCCTTTGTTTCCGCATATCGCCACCATGTCCGCTGGCGACCGGTCCAACCAGTTTAAGAAACGCTGCCACCGGTTGCAAATTACCGGCGTGACCATGCACAGCTACCGCTATTCATGGGCCGAACGCGCAAAAATGGCCGGCTATCCCGAACGCTACGCGCAGGAAGCGCTGGGCCACAAAAGCCAGGCCGTGCACCGCTCCTACGCGAAACGGGCGAAGATGATGCTGCCGCCGTTGGAAGATTACGAGAAGAACGCCGAACGCCGGCAGCCGGAGTTGGCGCCGGCTGGGGTCAGTTCAGAGAAGCCGCAGTTGAATTGAGTTCCGGCACGCGCGGCGCATCGTGGCTTTGGCTGCGGTGCGCCGTTTTCTTTTCATTGCGGGATTTCCAGTGTAGGACGATGCAGTCGGAGGCGCGGGCAAGCCATTTCTGGTCGCGCCGCAATTCCTCCAACGCCACCACCGAGAAGTATTTCACGCCGGTGCTCGGCGGACGGCCCAGGGGTTTCAATAAGCCTTCTGCCATCAAGATGGTGATTTCATGCGGCCCGAATCCCAGATACCAAGCGGCCTCCTCGACCCGGATCCGGGCCGGCATCGTTTTCAGATTCAGAAATTGTTCCTGTGCCGAGTTCATGCGTCGCCTTTCGTTTCAGAATTTTTTGAGTCCACCAGCCCGCGAAGTTGCCCGTGCCGATGTGCGAGAAACCAAAGGCCGACCGCAGCGGCGACACCGCCCATGATAAGCATTTCATTCCCGACAATCACCGTCGGCAAAACGATGAGTGCGAGACCACCGACAGTAATCGCTGCGCTCGTGGTGATGCTGCCGATGATGAGTTTCAGAGGCGGATAAAACATCGTCGCCAGCCCGAACAAGAACACCAAGACGCCGACCCAGACAATGCCTTTGAGTCTCGCCAGCTTCGCGCTTAATTCACGGGCCGTATCTTTTTGAGCCGCGCCCAATTCTGTTTTGGCGCGCGACTCTTCGTGTTCCGTGACTTGCATTGGCGCACTTACGACCATGACTTGTGAATTGGTGACCGGCATTCCGCCTGCATCGGCGAGAACACGCGTTTCCACAAGTCGCGAACCCGCCGGCACGGTGTAAGATTTCGTGCGGACAGTTTCTTGATCCTGTCGCGATGCCGCCGCCGGGTTGTCACCTTGCGTGACAGATTGCTCAATGCCCTGAGTGGATTTACTCGTCGTGGCCTTGCCGCCCTTAAGCGGCGCGATGGCACAACCAGAAAATAGCAGCACCATCACCAGCAATACCGCCGCTGGTGCGACCATCTTCAAACGCACGGTGTCTGCCGGCCGCTCGTTGAGCTTCGCGGCCATGCCTTCGGCCTGCGCTTGCGTGCAGCCGACGCACAATAATTCAGCGCCGGGCCGGCCAACGCCTTCCACCATCACGCCCCAGGTGTGTTCGGTCGCCCAGCGGGTGCCTACATGGATCGGTGTGTATTTTTTCATTTCGGATCTCCTTTAGTGTGTTGATCAAACAGGATGCTGATGCGGTCCACCGTGCGGGCCATGACCGCCTGATTTTCGGCGAGGGTCGCCAGACTCTTTTTCATGTCGCGCCGCTCCTCGATGGAATAACTCTCGCGCAGTTCCACAGCGGAAATACGTTTGTCCATGTTCACCCACAGGCCGATGACCGCCGCCGCGATGGATAGCAGTTGCAGCACGTTCCCCAGGGTGATCTCCGGGATGAAACGGAATTTTTTCAAATTTTGAATTTGCTCGGTCATACGCGCACAAGTTTTACGGACCCACTTTTCGATTTAATCAGCGCACCATATTTCGCCAGCAAAGCCTGGACGACGGCGGGAATGATTGGCCGCGTGTCGGATTTGTCGTAGCCGGTTTGTTTGCCGGCATCGTTGTAATACTTCAACCCTTCACCGGCCGGCGCGGCGGTGCGGTCGGCGAGCAGAAGTTCCCGCGCCAGCTCGCACGCCGCCTGCACGACTGGCTTCGGCACCAGATTTTCCGGCACCCAGTTATTCGAAGTCAGCAACAGGCCAACGCCCAGCGTTGCATCGCGGTCCGGATCGGAACATCGGTAGCGCGGCCATTGCAATGCCTGAGAATCGGTGGACTTAACGCCGCCGAATTGGTATTCGCCGTCAATCAGCCGCGACGCCATCACGAGCGCGGCTGTCTTGCTCGCCGTCGTCGCGCCCGTCCACGCCGAGGCATACAAATGCCCGGCGTGGTAGGCGTCGCCATCGGCCACGTCCGCGTAAGCGTTCGCGTCGGCCAGACCGGCACCGGTCTCTTTGATGAGCATGAGCGGCATGGATTATGGCGTTGCGAGTTCGAGGCCGTAGCGCGCCAGAATCAGCCCCTTGATGGTTTCATCCGTCCACTGGCCGAGCGCGTCATAATCCGCGCCCGCGACGGTGAAAGCCGTCGCGTTGTTCACGATGACTTGCAGCTTGCGCGCGAAGGCATCATCGCTCGTGCGCCAGGTGATTTCAGAGAGCTGCGCCGTGCGCGCCGGCACGAGCTCAACAGTTTTCGGTTTGATTGCGATTGCGTTCATAGTTTTTCCTTTCGTTGTTAAAAGTTTTCAAACGGCAGGCCACTGCCGAAGTTGTAAAGCTGCGCCACTTCGTCAGCCGACAGCACCCGCTGCCAGCAACCCACTTCGTCAATGAGACCGCTCCCGCCGGTGCCGATGGCAATTTGATCCATCAGCGAGGAATAAGGGAACGCGGACACGTCGGCCCACCCGACCAACGCGCCGTTGAAATAAAAGCAGAACAGCGTGTCGGATTTGGTGATGACCAGATGCGACCAACTTTCCGGCGAGTAACCCCAGCCCAAACCAAGGTTGATCGAATTGGTGCTGTCGTCATACGGATGGACTGTGATGTCTTGCATGGAACCACCTTGATTCCAGCCATTGACGACAAACAAATTACCCGCCGAAATCAGGGCGCCTGCCGTCGGCATGTTGCCGCTGACCCACAGCGAGAAGGAATAATCCCCAGCGCCGTCCAACGGGTAGCCAAAAGAGGTCATGCCCGGTGCCCAGCCGCCAGTATCGCCGCCCGCGTCATACGCCGCGCCCATGAAGCCGGCGACTTTAGGACTCGCGTCAGCGTAAAGGTCAATTCCATGGCCTGACAAATCCGGTTCAGGATTATAGACGCTGTCCATCGCCCAATAGGCAACCAGACCATCGTGCAGCGTCAGCGCGGGCGGCGGATAGGGCACCGTCACGGCGTAGGTCTCAATCAGATATTGCCGGATCGTGTTGGCCTCGGTCTCGGTCAAAGCGCGGTCATAGACCAGCACCGCCAGAATGTAGCCGGAAAAATTCGTGCCCGTGCTCCGGGAACCCAGCGTCACCCACTTGCGCGTGTTGGCCGGCGTGCCGCTCATGCCCATCGAAGCCTCAGAACTCCCGTCCAAGCGCAAAGTGATGTCGGTTTCGCTGACAACTTGTTCAAAGACCGCGAGAGTCTCGGTGTCAATCGGCGTCACGCCATCCAGCATGTTGGCATCCGAACCGCGCCAGGCATGACCGCGCAAAAAGTTGCCGTAAAGCATGAGCAGAGCATCGCCATCGCCCGAGCCGCCCGTGCCGAGGATGTCGTTTTCACCCGTGGCCAGCGGCATCGCCACCACGAAAATGGTGTGCTGGTC
>CAIXPZ010000213.1 GCA_903921455.1 uncultured Verrucomicrobia subdivision 3 bacterium
CTGCCGGTTGTAACTGTTATCTGGCCCACCAACGGCATGGCGGTAAGCGGAAGCAATATCACCATCTATGGCACCATGAGCGACGAGACGGGAACGATTCAGGCCCAAGTCATCAATGGTGACGGCACGACCAATGCCATCGCGGGCTTGGTGGAACGGAACGGCATGTTTTGGATGGAGAACGTGCCCCTGAACGGGACGAATCTGATCAGCCTTCAAGCCACGGACGGCTCTGGCCGAAATCCGACGACGAACTCTTTCACCGTGTTCCCCAGCAGTCTCGATTTGCGGATAGATTATGTGCCAACGGGGGATGCGCTATACCAGGGCTTTGGCTCGGTGAACGGCTCAGTCAGCGACCCGAGCGCCACGGTCACAGTGAATGGGATAATAGCGACGGTGCGGTCAGACCTGTTTGCCTACGGCGGCGGATATTATTGGAGCGCGGAGAATGTGCCAATTATCGGGCAAGGCACGGCGACTTTTAACGCGACCGCCACCGTGCCGGGCCAACCGACGGCCAACACAGTTTTGCCGGAGGAAATGGGTGCTTACGTCCTGATCACGGAACATCATGTTGCCAAATTGACAATTCAAAACGACAGCGACGGTTCCGTCACCAATTCATCGAGTTATTCGAGGGTGAAAGAGTTTCACACCTTTATTTATACCAACCTTGATTTCCTAGGTAGACGGGGCTATCTGGGGGCTGCAACGGATTATTACACCAGCCAGTTTGGGACTAATGGCAGTTGGACGGAAGATGACGTGACCTGGTCGGATTCGGGATCATCGGCCTACCAGACCAATAGTTCAGGGGAAAGTTGGTTTAGTGCGCTTTTGCCTGATACCTGGGACGATTACGAATACTTCACCAGTTTGCCGGATGAAGATTTGTCGGTGATTGGCTGGGCGGGTGAAGGCGGGATAGCGAATGGCTATCCGCCCACCTTCGTTTACCATTATTTTGCCAACAACGTCCATCACCACTGGCATTGGAATTTCAATAATGGCGGCTACCTTGATCGGATTGCCGACGTGACGTCCCGGACAAAGGTGAAGCTGCTGACCGGCGGCAAGGCGAAGCCGAACCGGCAGAATTTATTTTGCCTCCAGGCATCGGCTGTGAAATACCTCAAACCGCCGGAAGGCGGCTGGGGCTATACGCCCACGGAAGAACTGCCCAAAGACCGGCTGCGGGTGCTCGGTAAATGGGTGGGAGCAGACGGCAAACTGTGGGTGATGCTGCCGGATAACACAGAGCAGGACATCACCGTGGCGGCCCCGGCCAAGCATTATGATGCGGGCACGGACGCGCAGAAATATACACTTCAGATTGAAGCTGACGGCGCGGGTAAAACAACATTCCTTAGACCTGATGAAATTGTAAACGATGCGAACTATTGTGTAGGCCAATCCATTACATTTCAGCCGTTTTGGCAACCTGAAACCCCACCTTATCTGGCTGGCAGCAGTTATTTTCATTGGAGTCTGCCAGGAAACTTTTTTAATGCCGAGATGAAACACTATACCAATGGTTCTCTTGACCCATTTGTTAACTCCGACACTCTGACCCATGAAGTGGCGACCAATAACTGGTGGGTTTCTGGCAGTCCGCCAGATGGCTATA
>CAIXPZ010000214.1 GCA_903921455.1 uncultured Verrucomicrobia subdivision 3 bacterium
ACGCGGCATGACCCCGACGGCAAACGCATGGAGACATTTGCCAGCCAGATCGAAGGCAAACGATTAACCTATCGCCAAGTCTCCCAGACTTTGTGCGTTTGTTAAGTATACAAGCCCGGTCCGGCCGTGTCCCCAGAACTGTGGATGGGGGCATCAACAGTTCTGGTGATGGTTGGCGATGATAAATGGGGTATAGTTTCAACATGCCCATTGTCTCCATCCCGCAATTAAACCTTGCCGCAAAATTTGTGAGCTGCGAGCAAAGCCTTGCTATGATTAATCAAATGCCCCCGCAATCCCCTATAACCCATCAAATACCAGTCATGAAAGCGATTCAAAGTTCAAATCAGAAAACCATTGTGTCGGTCCTCACCCTCCTGTTGTTGCTGGCTGGCGCGCTGAATGTCCAGGCGGCCACCATCACCAACACCGCCTCCACCACCGCCATTACCACGGGCAGCGCCTGGCTCGGCGGTGTGGCGCCGGGTGTCGGCGACATCGGCTTGTTCGACGGCACCATTACCGGGCCGCTGACCACCGCCAACGCCGCCACCGCCGGCAGCTTCGGCGACCTGCAATTTACCAACATTGGCGGACCGGTCACCATTGGCATCGCCAATGGCTCCACCATTACGATGAACTATGCCACCCCCACCTACACGATTGACCTGTCGGGGGCGACTGCGGATGTGACCCTCGGCGCACCGGGCACCACCGGTTTTTTTCGTTGGGCATCGGGCGTATCCGGCGGCATCAGTGTCACCAACGGCCGGACCCTGACCATCAACGCGAATGTCTCCAACGCGGGCAACACTAAAACTATTACGATGACCGGCGGTGGTAATATTATTTTCAACGGAGCTTCCGGCACCGGCAGCGGCGGCGCGACTGGTTTTAGCATTCAGGGCGGCACGACGGTCACCATGAACAGTCCGGGCGGCTGGGGCGGTGCCAGCTCCAAGGTAGTCCTTAACGGCACGCTGAACCTCGGGATTGACACGGCCTTGAACGGGGCGACCCTGACCCTGGGCGGCACCAGCTCCACCAACCCGGTCGTCGCCGCTACCAGCAGCGCTCGCACCATCAGTAGCGCCATCACCCTCGTCGCGGTCAACTCCGGTAACGCCACGATCACCGGGACGAACAACCTGACTGTCAACGGACTGCTGACCGTCTCCGGCGGCAACCGCACCCTCACCGTCAACAGCACCGGTCTGACCACCTTCGCCGGCGGCGTGGCCTTGGCTGACAGCGCCACCTCGCGCATTCTGACCAACAACGGCACCGGTAACATCACGATTTCGGGCAACATTGCCAACGGCAGCACCGCCACCGCCAGCGCCCTCGTTTACAGCGGCACCGGCACCCTGACGCTTGCGGGCACCAACACCTATGGCGGCAGCACCACCATCAGTTCCGGCGAACTGGTCGGGGTAACCGGTGGCTCGATTTCCAACACGGCGGCGTTGATCGTTGCTGCCGGTGCCACCAACGGTGTCCGGCTGGCTTCCGTGGCCGGTCAGTTTGTGGTTACCAATCTGGTGGCTACCAACGCCAGCTTTTTTGATTTCAATTTCAATGGCTTTGCTCCAAGTCTCACCACCGCGCCCTTGCAGGTGCTCGGCAACCTGGCCACGACCAACGCGGTGGCCTTCCTGGTTCGTAACGGCACCTTTGGCGTAGGCACCTACCCATTGATCAAATACACCGGCACGTCGTCGGGCACCCTGACCAATCTGCCGACGGGCTTGTTGCCGTATCGCGCCTCGGGATATCTCAGCAATGACGTTGTCACTGCCAAGACCATTTATCTCGTGGTGACCAACGCTTCTGCCGAGCCGTTGACCTGGGCTGTGGGCAACGGCACGTGGGATACTTCGACCGCCAACTGGTTTGATAAATTTGCCAATGCCGCGACCTACGCGGATCCGTCCTTCGACCAGGTGGTTTTTGACGATACGGCCAGTGGCACCTCGCCGATCACCGTGACCTTGAACAGCACGGTGACGCCGGTCAACCTGGCGGCAAACCTCACCAATAAGAATTACACCATTTCTGGTTCGGGCGGCGTCATCGCCGGTTCCGGATATTTGCTCAAGCAAGGCGGGGGCACATTGACGCTGACGCCTTCCAGCACCTGGACCTACAGCGGTGGCATTACGAACGCTGGCGGCACGATCGTGCTGGGCAATGTGTTGGCAAATAACTCTGCGTGCGGCACTGGGCCGGTCACATTTAACGGCGGCACTTTGCAATTGTTTGACAATGGTGCAAGCACCGAAGCGGGGCCCTACACCAATGCTTGGATTGTTCCAATCGGTCAGACAGGTTCGGTTTCCTGTCCGCAGCGAATCGGTTTTACTGCTGCGAGCTATTTTTCCAGCCCGCTTTCCGGTGGTGGCACATTCAATTTCTTTCCTGCCTATGTCCGTTGCATGCCTTCTGGCGATTGGACGGCATTTACTGGGCAGGTCAACATTAGCCAGCGGATATCCGGAACCACGTTGATGTGGAATAATCCCAAGGGCATTCCTAATGCCATGGTGAATCTGACGAATGTTTCTTTTGGCGTCTGGGCTGCGGGAACCTATCCGCTCGGTGCGGTGATGGGCACCAATGCTAATTTGGGCGTTGGCAACGCCGCGAGTTGCACCTATCTGGTTGGCGGGGCAAATCTCAGCAGTGTGTATGATGGCACTATCAACGGTGCCGTTACCATCCGTAAGGTTGGCGCGGGAACCTGGACTTTGACCGGTGCCAACACCTATACCGGTAATACGCTGGTGAGCAACGGCACCTTGGAAGTGTCTGGCTCTCTCGGGGCCACCGCTGTCACCAACTTTGCCGGCACAACCTTGGCCGGCAACGCTGGCACCTTTGCCGGTGGCGTGGATCTAGAACCCGGCAGCACCCTGGCCCCGGGTGCTGCGGGCGCCGGAAATGTCGGCACCTTGACCTTTAATGGCGGGCTGACCCTGAATGGCGCCGTCACCAATCTGCTCGATGTGAATTCCTCCGCCAACGACACCTACGTGGTGGCTTCCGGCCAGACCCTGAACATCGGCAGCGGCGGGGTGGTGAAATTGAATATCGCCAGTCTGCCCGCGGATGGCAGCTACACGCTGATCGACCATACGGGTGCCACGCTCAGCGGCAGCGTCGCCAACTTGTCCCTCACGCCGACAACCTACGGCAGCAGCAGCCTGTCGCTGATTGACAACGGCAACCAGATCCAATTGCAGATCAGCACCGTTGGCACCAATGCGCTGACCTGGGCCACCACCGGTGTGGCCGTCAACAACTACTGGGATGTGGGTACCTCGGTGAACTGGACCAACCATGTCGGCCTTGACCTCGAAACGTTCCTCAATGGCGACTCCGTGACGTTTGACGATTCCGGCGCGGCCAATTCTCCGGTGGACGTCCGCTCCTCGGTTCTGCCGAACGGTGTCGTGGTGAACAGTTCGCTGGATTATGTCTTCACCAACACCACCGGTCTGGGCCAGATTTCCGGCACCTTGACGAACGGCTTCGTCAAGAGTGGCAGCGGCTCGCTGACCATGCTGACCAAGAACAATTACACCAGTTCGACGCTGCTCAACGGTAGCGGCGTGGTGACGATCGGCGATGGTTCCACGTTGAATACCGCCATCAGCTCCGGCCCGGTCACCAATAACACCCTCCTCGTCTTCAATCAGCCGGACAATTCCGCCATCGCTGGCGATCTCACCGGCACCGGCAGTCTCGTCAAAAAGGGCGCGGGCATCTTGACGGTGCAAGGCAATGCCACGCTCACCGGCACCAACCTGATTGATACCGGCACGCTGCAACTTGGCAACGGCGGAGCGACTGCCATTCCCACCAATCAATTCGTGCTCGCCAATGGGGGCACCCTCGCGCTTAATCGCTCCGGCAATTATACCATCACCAACACCATCACCGGCAACGGTAGTGCCGTCTTTGCTGGCACAGCCACCAATGTGTTGGGCGGCACGCAAAGCTACCTGCAAAATACTTACATCAAAGGTGGCCAGCTCAAACTTCAGGCCAATAATATTATCCCCTACGCAGCCGGCGTGGCGGGTTCCACTGGCTGGCTGATTCTGGACGGCGGGGCGTCGACGGCGGGCACGCTGGACTTGAATGGCTTTGACCAGACTGTCAATGCCTTGTCCGGCTTGACTGGCACCGTGCTCGGTCAAATCACCAACTCCGCAACTGGTACGGGTACCAATGTCCTCACCGTTAATTCAATCTTTGACACGGGTTATGCCGGCGTCATTGCCGAAAATAGCACCGGCGCAAAAGTCGCCTTGGTTAAAAATGGCGCGTATGCCCAAACCTTGACCGGTGTGAATACCTTCAGCGGCGGTATCACCGTCAATTCAGGTGTTTTGGGCTTGGGTCAGGCCGCTAGTGTTGGCACTGGTATGATTACCTTAATGAGCGGCACTATTTCCAACACTGTCAATTTTGATCTTAACGCTAAGAACCTCACAATTCCTGTTGGCCAGAGCGGTATTTTGGAAATGACGACCCGTGAAAAAATGCCCAATCTCTATGGTGCTGGAGTGTTGGGTGTAAACGTTCGGGCCACGACAGCGGCTAATAGTAGCCAAAACTTTGGCGATGCTCCGGCCGCTTCCGCTAATTTCTTCGGGACTTTGAATTGCACCGGCGTGGTCGCCTCGGCAAAACTGGATCTATATATCAATGGCGGCGGCACCGACGGTCATTTTGATAATGCCATCGTCAATCTTGACAACCTTAGCCTGGTCGGAATTTGTGGATCATCTGGGAGCACCGCCTATTTCGGAACTCTGAATGTTCATGCCAATGCGTCGCTAGACGGCTCGGTTTATGCGGGACCGCTGACTTATCAGGTGGGTGTTTTAAATACCGACAGCTATGTTGATGGAAATATAACTGGCTCCAGCAGGATTACAAAGGTTGGTTCCGGCAAATTGATTCTCAATGGCACCGACTCCTACACCGGTAATACCACCATCAATGATGGCACTCTTGTCGTGGGTTCGAGCTCGTTCATGTCCAGCAGTCCGATCATCACGGTTTCCACGAATGCCATTCTGGATGTCTCGGCTCCTAGCCCGACTTTTAGCTCGCAGACCTTGGCGGGCTTCGGCGTGGTTACGGGTAACGTAACCATCGTCAACTCCTTCATCATTCCGGGCGGCAGTGGCGTGGTCGGCACCTTGGCTTTCTCTAACAATCTGGCTTTGACCGGAACTGTCACCAACACTTTTGACGTTCCGAGCAGTGGGGCCAATGACCAGCTCGTGGTTGCCGGCACGCTGGACATCAGCGGCAGCGGCAATGTTTTCAACATCAATGCGCTCAACGGTTATGTGCCCGCCGGCACCTACACACTGGCCACGTTCAATGGCCCGCTCTTGAACGGCGGCAGCTCGGTGGCCAATGGCGACGTCACGAATTATGTCAGCCTTATCGGTGCCGTGACCGGCCAGACCCGCAACCTGACCTTGAGTAATTCCGCCAATGCGATCCTGCTCGTCGTCGGCGCCGGTAGCCCCTTGGTCTGGGCCGGCGACGGCTCGGCCAATAAGTGGGATATTACGAATAGCCCAGACTGGACCGGCCCCGAGGTCTTCTATCAGCTCGACAGCGTCACGTTTAATGATTCCTCGGCCAACCCGACGGTGAACCTCACCGGCACCCTGGCCCCCGTCGGCATCACCGTGAATTCCGCGAGCAACTATGTCTTCGCCAGCACCGGTAAGCTTACCGGCAACACCGGTGTTTCCAAGAGTGGTTCCGGCACGCTGACTATCGGGAACACCGGCGGCAATGATTACAGCGGCACGGTCACGGTCAGCGGCGGCACCCTCAAGGCCGGCGTGGCCACCGCCCTCGGCTCGACCAACGGCTCAACCGTTATCAACGGCACGGGTGCCCTGGATGTGGGCGGATTCAATCTCGGCGCCGAATTCATCACTGTCTCCAACATTGGTTCCGGCGCCGGGGCGATTCTCAACAGTGGTGCGGCCGCGTTGAATGCCCTGCAAAATGTCACCCTCAATGGCGATACTACCTTTGGCGGACCTATCCGCTGGGACATCCGGGCGAATCCCACCGGCTCATTGAATGGTGGTGGTTTCAACCTGACCAAGGTCGGCACCAACGACATTTATCTGGTTGGGCTTGGCAACACCGCCCTCGGCAATATTCAACTCACGCAGGGCCGGATTGGCGTCCAGGATTCCACACTGCTGGGCGCGAGCGGCACGCTCGCGCTATACCCCGGCGCGGGTCTGGATTTCTGGCTGACCACCGTTACCAATACCAAATCCATCACCCTGACCAATGCCACGATCTCCAGTGGCAGCGGCACGAATGTCTTTGGCGGCACCATCAGCCTGAACGGCACCGGCACCTTCACCGCCACCACGCCGCTTGCCCTGACCGGTTCGCTCGGCGGTTCCGGCAGCGTGTTGAAACTGGGTGCGAGCACCCTGACGCTGTCGGGCAGCAGCACTTATACCGGCAATACGGTCATCAGTAATGGTGTGCTGGCGCTGGCCGCCGGTAGTTCCATTGCCACCAGCACGAACTTGGATGTGAATTCCGCTGCCGTGCTGGATGTCTCCGGCCTGTCGGGCGGAGTGCTGACCCTCGCCTCGTCCCAGACGCTCCTTGGCAGCGGCAAGGTCAACGGCAGCGTCACGGTCGCCGCCGGTTCCACCGTGGCGCCCGGCGAAAACGCCATCGGCACCCTGACCGTGACGAATACCATCACCCTGGCCGGCAACACCGTCATGGAAATTAACCCCGTGGGCGCGCCTAACTGTGATTTGCTGACGGCGACCAATATCCAGTTCGGTGGCACGCTGACCGTCACCAACATCAATCTGGCCAATCCGCCCCAATTGTTCGACTCCTTCAAGGTGTTCAAAGGCGCTTATTCCGGTAGCTTTGCCACCATCCATCTGCCCGCTTTGGGCGCCGGCCTGGTTTGGTCCGAAACTCTCGCTGTCAATGGTAGCATTACGGTGGCGCCGGCCAGTGCCAACGCTGATCTGACGGGCATCGTTTTGACCCCGGCGGGAACTTTGTCCCCGGGCTTTACCACCGGCGTTTATATTTACTCGGCGACGAACAACAACGGCGACACGCCGTCGGTGACGGTGACCAACGCCGATCTGACGGCGACAAATACCTTGTTCCTCAACGGGATTTCCCACGGGGCCATCACTTCAAGCATCTCCAGCCTGCCGCTGGCTTTGGTGGTGGGGTCGAATAATGTGACGGTGCAGGTGGTGTCGCAGGATTTGCAGGTGACCAACAATTATCAGGTGAACGTCACGCGGCTGCCGTCTGCTGCCAGCTCGGTCGGGTATTTGATGAACCTGGTGGTGAGTAACAATCTGAATGCGGTGGTGGGCTTGACTCCTGGCTTCACGACCAACTTGCCGAGCGGCCCTTATGCGGCCACGAACACGTTGCCGGCGAATCAGGTGAACGTGACGGTGACGGATGTGGATCCGACCGCGACGAACACGCTGTTCCTGAACGGTGGTTCCCCGGTGCTGTTGTCCTCCGGCATCCCGAGCAGCCTGTTGAGCTTGAATGCGGGATCGAACAACGTGATGGTGCAGGTGGTGTCGCAGGACTTGTCTGTGACGAATAACTACACGGTGAATGTCATGAATCAGCCGAGCCAGGTGCCGCCGAAGCTGACGAACAGCGTGAGTGGTAGTTCGTTGAGCTTGAACTGGGGCCCGAATTACTTGGGTTACCGGTTGCTGGTGCAGACGAACAACCTGAATAAGGGTGTGAGCAAGAATATCAGCGATTGGGATACCGTGGCCGGTTCGACGCTGGTGACGGCGACCAACCTCCCCATCATCAAGGTTGGGGTGACCAACGAGTATTATCGGCTGGTCTATCCGTAAGCCGGCTCGGTGGTATAGCTGAGAATTGGATCAATTCGGGAGGAGCCGGTTAAACGCCGGTTCCTCCTTGCTTTGAAAGAAAGGTGGAAAATTATGAAACCAGTAAAAAATAACTGCCAATGTTCCATTGCAGGTGTCAGTCATGGACCGCGGGTAAACCTTGGAGTATCTGGGATGGTCTGGTTGCTGGCCCTCGCCCTCTGGCTGGCTGGCGGTCTGTGTTCGCCCGCCGCCAGTTTGATTTGGCGTGGCGCGCTATATTTAAATAACAATTGGGACACCAACGCGTCCGACATGAACTGGCAGAGCGGGATAGTCTTGGGAACGAACTTCTATAACGGCGACCAGGTGACCTTCAATAATAGCGGCTCCTCCTCGCCCACGGTCAATATCGTCGGTCTGGTGCAGCCCGCTTCGATCAAGGTGGACACGTCTGCCGTCAGTTATACCTTCACCAATGTCACCGGCTCAATTACCGGCCCCGGCGCGTTGCTGGTGATTGGCACGGGCAAACTGATGATTTCTACCACCAATAGCTTCACCGGTGGCACGACAGTCAGCAATGCGACCCTCGTGTTAAGTAACTCCACGGCGGTCGGCAGCGGCCCCATCACCAACAGCAGTGGCACCGTGGCCATCGTCGGTTTCACCCTGCCGAATGCTTTAAATTGTGCCGGCACGGCCGCGCTGACAAATAGTGTCAATACGGGTGGCCTCGGGGTTCTTACCGGCAACGGCACCCTTGCGATCAATTCGCCGGGCCGGGTATTCGATTTGACCGGTGATATCACCGGCTACGGCGGCACTCTGGCTCTCAGTAACTGCACCAGCGGTGTGCGGTTCAACGGCACGACGGGTAGTTCCTCGGCTACGTTTGATCTCGGTAATGGCAGCTTGGTTTTGAATATTCGAAACAACAGCGCCGGCCCCTTTGCGCTGGGAGCACTAACTGGTGGTAGTGGGACAAAATTGACGGGAAATGGCAGCTTTGCTGTAACCGCCAATTATGCGATCGGTGGCAACAATACCAGCAACACTTTCAGCGGGACGATTAATAACAGCACCTATCCTACCGCGATAAACAAAGTCGGCTCCGGTGTTCTGACATTGTCTGGCACCAACACTTACACCGGCAACACCACCGTGAGCGCCGGCGTGCTGGCGTTGACGGGTTCCACCTCCCTGACCAACAGTCCGACGTTGAATCTGATTTCCGGTGCGGTGCTGGATGTGTCCGGGCGCACGGATGGCACTCTGACGCTTTCCGCCGGGCAGACTTTGGCCGGGGTTGGCACCCTCAACGGCAGTCTGGTGTCCGGCGCCTCGTCCTTCGTCGCGGTCGGCCTGGGCAATTTGACGGTGACCAATGTCGCCACGCTCAATGGTGTCACCACGCTGAAACTCAACCGCACCAACGTCATCACGCATTCCGCGATCATCGCCACCAACTTCTCGGCCGCCGGAACCCTTGTCGTCACCAACCTCGGCCCGGCGCTGCAGGCGGGCGACACCTTCAAGCTCTTTAACGCCCCGGTCGGAAGCTTTGCTTCGGTGCAGTTGCCGGTTTCCGGCCTCGATCCCAACAATAACGTCGTCACTTACACCTGGACCAACAAGCTGGCCAATGATGGCACGGTTCAGGTGCTGACGGGCTATGTGCCGTCTTTGTTCAGCACGAACGCGTATCTGACGTCGCTCGTGGTGAGCAACAATACGGACGCGCTGACCTTGGCCCCGGGCTTCACCACGAACAATTTCGGGGCTTACCTGGCGACCAACAACTATGGCAGCCCGGTCAGCGTGCTGGTGACCAACGGGGACCTGACCGCGACGAACACCTTGTTCTTGAACGGTATTTCCCAGGGAGCCGTCACCTCGGGTGTCCCGAGCCTGACCTTGGCCCTGGGCGCTGGTTCCAACAACGTGCTGGCGGTGCAGGTGGTGTCGCAGGACTTGGTCTATACGAACCTCTACCAGGTGGCCGTGTATCAATCGGGCCCGCCGGTGAGCCCCAACGCGTATCTGACCGGATTCACGCTGAACCCGGTGGTGGCGTTCACTCCGAATTTTGATTCGAACACGTTGAGCGGCTATACGGCGACGGAGAACTACGGCGTGCCGTTTACCGTGACGGTGACGAACGGGAATGCGAACGCTATGAACGTGCTGACGTATAACGGCGGTAGTCCGGTGTTGTTGACCAATGGCGTGGCGAGCGGATCATTCGCCATGAATGTCAATCCTGGCGTCACGAACATATTGAGCGTGGTGGTGACGGCGCAGGATGGCGTGACGACAGAGACCTATGCGGTGAACGTCGTGCAGATTCCGAGCCCGGCGGCGCCCAATCTGACGAGCAGCGTGAGCAGTGGCAACCTCGTGTTGAATTGGGATCAGGCCCACACGGGCTACCGCCTGCTGGCGCAGACGAACAACCTCAGCAAGGGCGTGAGCAAGAACACGAACGACTGGGGTTCGCTCGGCTACAATACGACGAACACGGCCACCATCTCGATTGTGAAGGGCACGAACGCCTTCTATCGCCTCGTCTATCCCTGATCCAGGGTCGGCGTGCGGCGGACAGCGTGCTGCCAAAAAATCTAGCCCTGCCCGTTTTCACTGGCTGGGCTTTTTGTTTCTGCCACGAATGCCGCCTGATTCGGAGCCGGGATCCCGGTCCGCCGGCATCATCATAACTGGCGATGTTTTCCCCAGTAAAAACAGGTATATTGATACAAATACCAATCACATCGAAAGCGACACATTGATTTTAATTATGAAAACCAGGACCTGTATGCCTCATCACCAATTGAACGCCCGCGGCCCCGCCGGCCGCGGCTTCACCCTGATCGAATTGTTGGTGGTCATCGCCATCATCGCCATTCTGGCGGCCATGCTATTGCCGGCGCTGGCGAGTGCCAAGGACAAGGCCAAGCGTGCGACCTGCGTAAGCAACATGCGCCAGCTGGGTTTGGGTTACACCATGTATGCCGGGGATAATCAGGAGAAATTTCCTATTACTCAGGCGGGCGCCAACCCGGTGAATGTGATCAATGGTGGCTATTACACCCGCTGGCTCACCTATGTGAATGGGGCGACCGCGCAAGTGAAATTGACTCCCGATTACCCGACCACCTGGACGGATTTTGGCGTTCTTTATCAGAACAAGTTTGCCGGCGATGGCGGCGTTTTCTATTGCCCGGCCCTGAACGACAAGAATTCCCCGTTGGGCAGTTTATATTACAGCCCCATGCTATCCACCTCGAGCGCTTCCGGGGATTTTAACAATTGCCGTGGCAGTTATGTCTGCAACCCGCATGTCGTTAATCCGACGGGCAGCAACAACAATGTGGATCATGTGCGCAAATATTCCAAGTCTAGCACCATCAATGGCCGCATTGTATTTGGCATGGATTTCATTGATTCAACCCAATTTGACACGTCTGGAAATGTGCTGATTAACGGCGTCAATTTCGCCCATAGCCGCTCCAAGGGGTGGAATGTCCTTTTTAGCGATGCCAGCGTGAGTTTCAATAACAATCAAGCGGCGGCCAAAGCCGCCTATGTCGCTGGTGGCTTTCCGAGCATGTATGATATTCAGGGCATCAATGCATTGGTCACGTCGTTTGAGCAATAAGCGATAGGTAACTTAAAAACCCGGCTCGCCATTGCGTGCCGGGTTTTTCTTTTTCCGGCTTTGGTATGGGGTTTCGCCGGTTGCATCCACTCGTATTCCAACAAAAACGGCAGCGTGAAATCGATTCACGCTGCCGTCGGGTCGCCGGCGTTCGCCAGCTTCAAAGGTTATTACGCTTCGCGGTCTTTGTTTTCCAGCTTCTGCCAGATCATCCCGTAGAGGGCGATGAACACGAAACAGACCAGCGGCAGTGCAAAGCCCGCGCGCATCGAGGAGCGGTCGGCGATGTAGCCCATCAGCGGCGGCGCAATCGCCCCGCCCACGATGGACATCACGATGATGGACGAGGCAAATTTCGTGTGCTCGCCCAATCCCCGTATGCCCAGCGCAAAAATCGTCGGGAACATGATGGACATGAAGAAGAAGGTGCCGAAGATGCCATACAAGCCCAGTTTGCCGCCGCCCATCGCCATCGCCGTCAGCACGATGCACGCGCCCGCATAAGTGGTCAGCACGCGCTGCGGTTTGAACTGGCTGATCACCGCGCTGCCGCAGAGGCGGCCCGCCAGGAACAGCACGAAGCCGATCGCGCCCAGCCAATACGAGGCTTTTTCCTTGCTCACGCTCGCGTCGTTCTCCACGACGTAATTGATGAAGAAACTGAAAATGCCCGTCTGCGCCGCGACGTAAAAGAATTGCGTCGCCACGCCGAAAGTGAAATGGCTGCGCTGCCAAAGCGGTTTTTTGCCCGTGCCCAACACTTCCGACTTCACTTCCTCCTCCGCGTGCAAATCCGGCACGTAGGCCAGGGCAAACACCACGATCAACACCGCCGCCGCAATCCCGACGCCGAGATAAGGCAGATACAGTCCGGCATTGGCGTTCGCCGCCGTGGCGGCGGTCTGCTTGAACGCGAAATGCCCGCCGACAATCGGGCCAAGAATCCAGCCGACGCTATTGCAGCTCTGCGCCATGTTGATGCGCGTCGCGCCATGTTCCGGCGCGCCGAGCACCGTGGTGTAGGGGTTGGCGATGGTTTCGAGGCACGTCATGCCGGTGGCGAGAACGAATAGGCCCAGCAGAAACGCCCAGTAAGCACCGATGCTGGTCGCCGGGATAAACCAGAACGCGCCCGCCGCAATCAGTACGAGGCCGACGATGATGCCGCCCTTGTAGCCGAATTTCCGCGCGATCATGCCGGCGGGAATCGCCATGAGGAAATAGGCGATGTAGTTGGCGAACTGCACGAAGCCGGACTGGAATTTATTGATGTGCAGCGTCGTTTGAAAATGGCTGTTCAGAATGTCGATCATGCCGTTGCAAAAGCCCCACATCAAAAAGAGCGTGGTCACCAGCGCAAAGGTGACGAAGAGGTTTTTGCCGTCAGCCGTGCGGAACATGCCGCCGCCCGTGGAGCCCGATGATTTGGTGGTTTGAACAGGTGTGATCATGATTATTTAGTGAGATTTCGATGGATTCTTTAGATTTGAGGGCGCACGTCAAGTTTCATTTGCTACTCATCTGGGTAGGCTTGTCACCGGCATGACCGTCGTGGTCTTTGGACTGGAGCCGGCATCGCCAGAAATTGTTATACTCCCCGCTTGCGCAAAAAATCAAACTTCGCGTTAATCCCAGCATGAACTTTCACCGCCGCTGGCCGCTGGCTTTGGTCGCACTGTTTCTGGCAACGGTCGCCGTTCCCGCCGCCGATGACCCCTTCGCCTGGCCGCCCATCACGTCGCAGACCAAGCCGTGGGCCTACAACTGGTGGATGGGCAGCGCGGTGGACAAAACCAATCTCACCAGGGAACTGGAGCGCTACGCCGCCGCCGGCCTTGGAGGCATTCACATCATCCCGATTTACGGCGCGAAAGGGTTTGAGGACAAATACCTCGACTATCTCTCGCCCAAATGGATGGAGATGATGGGCTGGACGGTCGCCGAAGCGCATCGCCTCGGTATGGGCGTGGACATGACCACCGGTAGCGGCTGGTGCTTCGGCGGCCCGCAAGTCACGGACGAAGATGCCAATGCCAATGTCGTCGTCAAAACCTACGATGTGAAAGCTGGCGAAAAACTCGCGCAGAAATTTAGCAAGGCCGCCACGCAAGCGCTCGTCGCCTACGGGCCGGACGGAAAAGCCATTGAACTCACTGATCAGATTTCTGCGGACGGTGTGGTGGACTGGATTGCGCCTGTTTTCTCCCTCGCCCCCGCTGGGGGAGCGGGCCGGGGCGCGGGGGCATGGACAATTTACGCCATCTCCCAGAAGCCGAGCGGTCAGAAAGTCAAACGCGCCGGACCTGGCGGCGAAGGCTGGATGCTCAACCTGATTTACGCGCCGGCCATGGACGACTACCTCAAGCCGTTCACTGCCGCCTTCGCCAGCTACACCGGCCCGAAACCGCGCGCCCAGTATCACGACTCCTACGAATACCGTTCCGACTGGTCGCCGGATTTCTTCGCGCAATTTGCGAAACGGCGCGGCTATCGGTTGCAGACTGAATTGCCTGCACTCTTCGCTGGCTTAACCAGCAACCAGCAACCAGCAACCAGCAACGAACTCGACCATGCCAATCGCGTGAAGTGCGACTACCGGCAGACCGTCAGTGAAATCATGGCCGAGGAAACGCTGCCCAAATGGACGCAATGGGCGCATGCGGAAGGATTCATCACGCGCGATCAGGCTCATGGCTCGCCCGGCAACTGGCTGGACCTTTACGCCGCCGCTGACATCCCCGAAACGGAGATGTTTCACGCCGACCGCAACAAACTTATCTCCAAATTCGCGTCATCCGCCGCGCACGTCACCGGCAAGCCGCTCGTCAGCGCTGAGACCGGCACGTGGATTGAGGAGCATTTCACCGAGAAACTGTCCGACGTGAAATATCTCATGGACGACCTGTTTCTCGCCGGCATCAACCACCTGTTTTACCACGGCTGCTGCTACTCGCCCGACGAGGCCGGCTGGCCGGGCTGGCATTTTTACGCCTCGCTGGAGATGAATCCGCGCAATTCCATCTGGCGCGACGTCCCCGCGCTCAACGCCTACGCCGCGCGCTGCCAGGCCATCCTGCAATCCGGCCAGCCCGACAACGACATCCTGCTCTACTACAACGCCGCCGATTTCTGGATGCAGCCCGGCGACAAGCTGCTGCCGCAGCTTACCGTCCATGCCCGCGACTGGTTCGAGGGCCAGCCCATCGGCAAGGTTGCGAAGGAACTGTGGGAGAAAGGTTATGCGTTCGACTACGTTTCCGACGCGCAATTGAAGTGGGCGAAAGTCGTGGATGGGAAAATCCAGATGTCTGGCGGCAAATACCAAGTCATCGTCGTGCCGGAGTGTAAATTTATTCCGCTCGAAACTTTCAAACAACTGCTCGTGCTGGCGAAAAATGGCGCAATGGTCGTTTTTAAAGAACAACTCCCGGACGATGTTTCTGGGCTGGATGATTTGGAAATGCAGCGCAACGAATTTAAAAAACTATCCGGCCAGTTAAAATTCGAAATCACGGCCTTGAATGTGCCAATCGCGTCGATTGGCAAGGGCTGTGTGTTAATCGGCAAACCGACGGACATCTGGTATTCGCACTTGAATGCCAAAATGGAGTTCATGGCTGGCAGTGGCCTTTCCTTTGTCCGGCGTTCATTCGATGGTGGCTGGCATTATTTCATCGCCAACCGGACTGGCAAAAATTTTGATGGCTGGGTGTTGCTCGGGCGCGATGCAAAATCTGCTGTGAGCCTCGACCCGTTGACCGGCAATGCTGGGGTTGCTGCGTCTAACCAATCCCACGTTCATCTGCAACTCCGCGCCGGCGAGTCGATGATTCTTCGGGCCTTTGACCATCAGCTCGTGGAAGAGGATTCATATTCGCGCTGGCACTATTTTCAGACCAACGGCCAGCCGGTTGAAATCACCGGCCCGTGGAACGTAAAATTCATCCTCGGCGGCCCGACGCTGCCGGTCGATTTTCAAACCGCCCAGCTCGCCTCGTGGACGACGTTCCCCGATACGAACACGCCAGCCTTCGCCGGCACCGCGAAATACGAAACCACTTTTGATGCTTCGCCGGAGCGCGGGTCTATGACCCGCAGCAATTCCGCAACTACAGACGCGCTGCGGCTCACGGAGCCGCGCTCCAGTTATTCCCTCGATCTTGGCGACGTGCGCCAGAGTGCGCGGGTGCGCGTGAACGGCAAGGATTACGGCACGCTCCTCACGCCGCCGTTTCGCGTAGTGGTGGACAACCTGAAACCCACCGGCAACACGCTCGAAGTAGAAGTCACCAGCGTCGCCGCCAACCGCATCCGCGATCTCGACCGTCTCGGCGTGAAATGGAAAACCTTTCGTGACATCAACATCGTGGACATCAATTACAAACCCTTCGACGCCTCCCACTGGCCGCTCACCGATTGCGGACTGCTCGGCCCGGTCACGCTGACGCCGGTGGTGGCAAAATGACGGAGTGCGCCCGTCCCCGGGCGCAGCAACGTCCGCATTGCAAGAAGTGTCAGATTCGCCAAGCGTCAAAGTGTGACCACATCGCTGCATCCGAGACGGGCGCACACCGCTAATTACCCAGCGGCTTCTCTTTGGAAACTGTCGGACTCGCCGGCATTTCAAAACGATTCACGTCGTCCGGCTTGGCGGGATCAAAACTGAAATCAGCCACGATGGATTTTGCCAGCGGCAGCTTGGCCTGTTGGATACCGAGCATCACGCATTTTGCCAGTTCGTAGCTGCCGTAATTATTGTGGTGCGTGCCGTCCTGAAACGCCTTGTCCAAATCCGCGCCGAGCGCCTGGTAAAAAATCCGGCTCATCGCGTGCAGGTCAATCAGTGCGCAATTGTTCTCCTTCGCCACGGCGCGCACCGTTTCGGGATAGCCCGCGAGCGTGTCGTGCTCAAGGCCGCCTTTGCGCTCCATTGAAGTCACCAGCACCGGCGTGCCGCCGAGTTCGCGCGTGCGGGCGACGATTTTTTTCAGATTCGCCTGGTAGGTCGCCAGCGCGTTGGTCGCCTTGTCCTTCTGGTCGTTGTGGCCAAACTGCACGAACAAGTAATCGCCTTTTTTCATCAGGCTGAAAATCTTGTCGAAGCGGTTTGCGCCGAGGGAGCTTTTGATGCTCTCGCCGGACTCAGCGTAATTTGCCACCGCCACGTCCGGCGAGAAAAAGCGCGGCAGCATCTGGCCCCAACTGTTCCACGGCTCGGCGGGCTGGTCGCACACCGTCGAATCACCGGCAATGTAAACCGTCGGCACATTTGTCGGCGCGATGATGAGCGCGCGCAAGGTCGGATGATGGCCGTTAAATTCCAGGGTCAGCTTGTCGTCCCAGTCCACCGTCTCGATTTCCAGTTCGCGCTTTTTGAGTTTCACATGCTCCGTGGCGGAGATGCGTGGCGTGCGGACATTCACGATGAAGGTCCGGGTGCCCAGCGTGCCGGGATGGATCTGGATTTTCTCCAGCATCAGCCGCCGTTGTTCAGCTTTCACGGTCGTCACGGCGTCGCCGGTCTTGTTGTTGAGCAGCGCGGTGACGGCGTAATTGCCTTCCGGCAGTTGCACGGAAAACAGAAACGGTTTTTCGCTGGTGAGGAAATCCGCGCCGTGTAGCGCCGCGCCCGGCTCGAAGCCAAAGCCGGCGTCGTCGGAATAAAGATTGGTCGCGCCAACCTGGGTCCAGCCGGTTTGCGGCGCGTGGTCGCCAAAGGCAAATTGCCTCGGCAAACGCGCCTGCGCCTGCGCGCTTCCGCCGACGAGGGAAAGCGCGGCGGTGGTCAAAATGGTGAATAGGACAGGTGTGTTTTTCATGCAGTTGGGGTTGGTGGAGAATTATCGCGGCGCGCGCGTTTCGGCGGGCCAGACGTAGCCGGGATTTTGCGAGTCTGCGTTGGCCGCCATGATGGTGTCCAGCACGATGCCCGGATCCACCATCCAGATTTTCAACGTGTGGTTGCCGGCGTGGGAAAGCACCTGGACGCTCTTCGTCAGGGCGGCGTTGCGCAAAACATTTTCCTGCCACACCCGGTTCCGCTCATCCAGGCTCAACGGCAGGGAAATGATTTTCGGCGGGGCGTCATCCAGCGCGATGGCATAGCGCTGTGGCTGGCCCGTCTCGACGGAAAACGTCGGCAGTGCGCGGACGGTGAACCTCCAATCGCCGGCCTTCGGGAAATTGATTTTGAATTCGAGGCCGGGAGATTCCGCCTGGATTTTTTCCGGCGTGACGCGCGGCGCAACCGTTGTCGGGAAAATGGCAACCGCCTCGCCGTTGTAGCCGAGGCCGGTGATGTTTCGCCACTGTGCGTCCTGGCCGGGAACAAAACGCGACGCGTGCTCCGCCTCCATCACGACGCACTGGTCGTCTGCGATGAAGTCTGCGCCCTGGGCAAAATCGGCGTTCGCAGGTTTGAATGCGCGGCCTTCGCCGGTGTTGGTTCCAGCCGGTGAATTCCGGGGAACCCCCAGGTCAACCAGTTTGCGCGGGTTGTCCGACATCATGTTCCGCCATTTGCCGCCGGCAATCTGGTTGTTGTAGTGGTCCGTGAGCCGGTGAATTTCGACGGCCGCGCGCGGTGAGCCGGCAAGACATTTCTCATTCATCGCTCCTGCCGCCTTGACCGGGTAGCCGACCAGTTCAAAAAAGGCGTCGCGCGATTCCGCCGGCAGGTTTTTTTCAACCGCATCCACGCGCGCGGACAATGTTTGCCAGGTGGCCAGCCGCTGTTTCGCCTCGTTGGCGGAAAACAGCGTGTTCGTCGGAAAGCCGACATGCTCCGGCTTGCGCTGGAAATTCAGGCGGTAGTATTCGGCCAGAATCGAGGCAAGTTCCGGCGCGGATGCTTTTCCAAAATCCCGCGCGAGCTGGCTGGCCAGCAGATCATAGGTGTTCGTCCCGTTCCACAAATGCGGGTTCCACGCGAGCTTGAGGAAAAATTCAATGTCCAGTTCCGCCGGTTTCAAGTCGCCGACGTTGAGCATCCAGACTTGGTTCGCGCCATAGTCGAAAGCCTTGGTCATCTCCTCGGCGATGAGCGCGGGCGGCGTGGAGCAAAGCCAGAGATAATCGCGCGGGCCGCCCCAATACGAAATATGGTAATAAACGCCGGCACCGCCGCGACGGGCGCGCTCGCGCACGTTGGAAAACTGGCGGACATAGCCGTAGTTGTCATCTGGCCAGACCAACGTGATGTCGTCCGGCAGCTCCGTCATCCGCCGGTAAAGCGGCAGCACTTCCTTGTAGGGACAGAAAATCTGTGGCACGGCGGCAACGTTGGCGTTGACGTTGCGCGCGAGCATTTCGCGCTGGCCGGCAATGATGGTCTCGAGCCGCGCGGCCTTTTCGCGCTCCGTGCCGCCGCCGGGCATGCCTGAATCGTGGATGCCGCGCATGCCGAGGGTGTAGAGGTTTTCGAACTGCCCGTTTTCGCGGACGCGCTGCTCCCAGTATTTTAAAACGCCGCCGGGATTCGTGACGAAGTTGTATTCGCCGAAGGTTTTTTCATCCCACTCGCTGATGTTGTTGCGCAGCATCTGCTCGCAGTGCGACGAGCCCAGCACGATGCCGTAGTCATCGGCGATCACGCGGTTGGTGGCGAAATGATTGAACTCCGTCGTGCCGGGGTGCATCGCCGGCCAGAGATGATTCGCGCGCAGTCGCAGCAGCAGCTCGAAGATCTTCGCGTAAGTTTTGGGGCCGATGTTGCCGGTCTCCGGCTCCAAAGTCTTCGCCGCCCACGGCCGCAGGCCCCAATCCTCGTCGTTCAAAAAAATGCCGCGATATTTTACGGCGGGCGGGCCTTGCCGGAAGAGATCGCCGTGCAGTGCGAGGGTTTTGGCCGGTGCCACCGGCACATCCGCCCACCAATGCCACGGCGAGACGCCAATCATTTCCGACAGTTGATAGATGCCGAAGATGGTTCCGCGCCGGTCGCTGCCGGCGATGACCAGCGCGCGCTCCACGCCCGGCAGCGGATTTTTTACCACCTGCAAAACGTAGCTTTCCCACTGACCGCTGATGCCGTTGGTCGCCAATTTCCCTTCCGTCGCCAGCCGGTCAATGATTTTACTTTTGCCAAAGGTTCCAACAATGACGCGGGTTTTTCCCGGCGTCGAAATATCATTCTCCACCGCCGGCTTGATTCCCGTCACTCGTGAAAAGTCATCCGTCAAATCGTCTGCCGCGCGCCGCACCGCGCGGTCTTCGGCCGGCTCGACAAAAATGGTGCCCGCATTGCGTTCGCCGGCCAGGATAAAATCATCCGTGCCCGGCGAACGGGTCACGGTCAGATCCGCCGCGCTCACCGCGAGCGGCAGGCAGGCGACGATGGCGAGACAAGGTGCCAATTTCATTTTTGAGGATTGATTGAGAGGGTGCCGGCGGCCAGTCCGGCGGCGGTGGCGGACACCTTGATTTCACCGGCCGCCGTCGCTTTTACGAACGCGACGCACTCGCCTTGAAACGCGTGGCGGGAATTGGCCTGAAACAATTCATGGCTGTCGTTGTCGCCGTTGTCCACGGCGGCGATTTCGCCCGCGCCGGAAATTTGGAATGAAATCAAATCGTTTGCGTGCGGAATTTGAATTCCGTTTTTGTCCACGATTTTTGCGCGGACAATGGCGACGCGGTCAAAGCCGGACACAAGCGTTTGGGTTTCCGTGGACAAAATAATTTTCGCCGGTTTGCCCGCCGTTTGCAGCTCGTTGGTCGCGACGGTTTTTCTGTTTTCATCGCGCGCGACGGCCTTCAAAATTCCCGGCGCAAACGGCACGCTCCAATTTCGCGGCGACACATCGGCATTGATTTCTTTTGCGCCCAGCGATTTTCCGTTCAGAAACAATTCCACTTCTTTGCCGTTGGAATAGACTTCGATATTTTCATTGTGCGGCGACAAATTTTTTGGCGTCCAGTCGGTGAACTGCACCTGCGTGAACATTTCCTTCTCGCCGTAGCCGGGGTCGCCGGGCATCGGATCGTTGGCAGCGGTGCGGCGCACGACGCGCACCATCGGCTGGTCGCTCCACCAGCTTTGCCGTTCCCGGGCGGACGGCTTCACGAGGCCGGTGCGGTCGAGCAGCCCGCCGGCGTAGCTGATGCGCGGCCAGGCCCGCGCCTCGCCCAGATAATCCACACCGACCCAGAGAAATTGGCCGGCCAGCGAAGGATTGTCGCGCAGGCTGAGCCACGCTTCGCGTGTATGTTTTTGTTCGGTGTTGATGATTTTGCGCTCCGGTTTGGCGCGTTGCGCGGCGAGCAATTCGGTGTCGCGATAATTCGTGCCGATGACATCGAGCAAATCCGCGAGGCCGTTGGTGTAATCGCCGCTCTTGTTCGGGCGGAACAACGCCTGTGTGACCGGGCGTGTCGGGTCGGCTGCGTGCGCGACGGCGACAAGGCTGGTGAGAATTTGTTTCGCCTTTTCAGCGTTGGGCGTGTCGAGGATTTCGTTGCCAACGGAATAAATGATGACGCTCGGATGATTGCGGTCGCGCAGGATCGCGTCGCGTTCGTCCGTGTGCGACCATTTGGAAAAGAACAGGTGATAATCGGACGCAGTTTTGCCACGCGTCCAGCAGTCAAAAAATTCATCCATCACGAGGAAGCCCATGCGATCGCACAACTCGAGTAACTCGGGCGCCGGCGGGTTGTGGCTGGTGCGAATCGCGTTGCAGCCGATCGTCTGGAGAATCTCGAGCTGGCGCTCCATGGCGCGGAAATTCACCGCCGTGCCAAGGGCCCCAAGATCATGGTGGTCGCAAACGCCCTGAAGGACGACGCGCTCGCCATTGAGCAG
>CAIXPZ010000215.1 GCA_903921455.1 uncultured Verrucomicrobia subdivision 3 bacterium
CCACATCACGGAAAAGATGCCGAGCTCGGTGTAGCTCGGCGTGCGGCCGAGGATTTCCACGGCGTGGGCGTATTCTTCCGGCGTGAGGTTGTGTTTGGCAACCAACTCTGGGGTGATGGCGGGTTCGGTCATGGAAATAAAATCAAAATTAAATAATTATTCTAGGCCCAACGACTTTCTCACAATTTCTGCGCTCGCTCCCAAGAAATCCTTGTTCTTAACAACCCAACCTTTTGCTTTTTCAATCAAGCTGGGTTTTTGAGCCGGCGAGGCTTTGGTCATTTCGTCCATTATGTTTTCGAGAGCATTTCGTTCGGATTGGGGAACACCAGATTCTTTTAGAGTCTGATGAATCGAGCTGTAATCATACAGTTGCACATTTGAATGTGAAACGTTCCCGATTATTCCGGTGAACTTCTGGATATGAAATGTTTGGCTTGTGGCGGCCTTCATTTCCTTTTCATCAAAGCCCATATCTTCTCCAAGAATTCCGCGTTTTTCTAATTCAACAGTCCAATTCAAAATTTCATTTTTTACAGCTTCTAAGATGCGGATGAGTTGATTGCTCGATATTACAATTCTTTGAGCCCACTGGCTTACCAAGTAATCACTGCCACCAAGTCCTTGGACTGGAATATGGGTTGGAGGTGGAAAATGGCATTGCTGCCCTTTCGACAAGCTTTCGATTTCAGAAATCGGAAAAGACAAGGCATGCGATTCCTGAACGTTGCCTGCCATCTGCCAGCCACGGACTGGATTGTGGACATGCAAAGTGCCTCCGGCTGTGTATCTATAATCAGGCACGGGTTTGCTTGTCGATTTGTAGCCGTTTAACTCTGCATCAATAAACTCTGAGATATCCGTTAAACCCAGTTTGGCTGAAATAAGTTTTGCGGTGCGGAGAATTTCCGTCGTGGATTTAGACGAATTGAGAATGTCGCGCTGCAAATCTCGGACGAGTGATGACATTATGTTCTCACTCCTTCGTTAATTTGATTTTCGACCAAGTTCATTCTCCACCTTCAAATCACGCCGCTTGCGCGACCGTTTTGTTTTTGAGCGCGGCGAAGATGCTTTCGAAAATCCATTTGCCGTCGTCGCTGCCGAGCAGCGGTTCGCAGGCGCGTTCGGGATGCGGCATCAGGCCAGCCACGTTGCGCTTTTCATTGCAGATGCCGGCGATGTTCAGCAGCGCGCCGTTCGGATTCGCGCTGTCGGTCAGGTGGCCGTCCTGGTCGCAGTATTGCCAGAGGATTTGATTGTTGGCCTTAAGCTTCGCCAGCGTTTCTTCGTCGGCAAAATAGCAGCCTTCGCCGTGGGCGATGGGCACGCGGAGAATTTTGCCCGCCGGAATCTGGCTGGTGAACGGCGAATCGTTCGTGGCGGTCTTGAGGAAGATGTTTTCGCAGTGGAATTGCAGGTCGCGATTGCGGATGAGCGCGCCGGGCAGCAGGTGCGATTCGGTCAGGACTTGAAAGCCGTTGCAGATGCCGATGACGAGGCCGCCGTTGTCGGCGAATTGTTTCACGGCCTGCATCACGGGGCTGAACCGCGCGATCGCGCCGCAGCGCAGGTAATCGCCGTAGCTGAAACCGCCGGGCACGATGACGCAGTCGGCGTCGCCGAGCGAGGCATCCTTGTGCCAGACGAGGCGCGCGGAATGGCCGAAGTGCCGCACGGCGTGGACGGCGTCCTGGTCGCAGTTGCTGGCGGGAAATTGGAGAACGGAAAAATTCATGGCGTTAAATCGTTGCATCGTTGAATCGTGAATCGTCGCCCGAGGTAACGATTCAACGATTCACGCTTCATTCGATTTCCAGTTTGTAATCTTCGATGACCGGGTTGCTCAACAGCTTGTGCGCCGCGTCGTTCAATGCCTTGGTCGCAGCGGCTTTGTCCGTGCCGGGCGCGAGGTCGATCTCGATGTATTTGCCGATGTGCACGCCGGTGACGCCGGTGTAGCCCATGTGTTCGAGGGCTTTTTTAACGGTGATGCCTTGCGGGTCAACGACCGCTTTCTTTGGGGTGATGATGATTTTTGCTTTCATGCGCGCGCCGGAAAATTTTGCGGAAAAATTCCCCCGGAAGCGAGCCAAAAAGTTTTACGCGCGGATGGCCGGCGGGCGATCTCGTAATACCCGCATTCCCGGCCCCCGGGGATTATATCAATTTTCCGCCGCCAGAACATAAGGGGGAGTTGAAATTCGCCGCAAGTTGCGCCATTGTTCGCGCATGAATGTTTCGGAACCCTTAGATGGCGCGCCGGTCTGCAATCTTGGCGAGACGCGCAAACCCGTGGAGCCCTGCACCATCGTCATCTTCGGCGCGAGCGGCGACCTCACGGCGCGCAAGCTGATTCCCGCGCTGTATCATCTCGCCAAGGACAAGCAGATGCCGCCGACCTTCCGCATCATCGGCTTTGCGCGGCGCGAGAAGACCGATGAATCGTGGCGTCAGGAATTGCGCTCCGCCCTCGATCAGTTTTCGCGCACCAAGCCGGTGGACGAACAGGTCTGGAAGGATTTTTCGGCAAAGGTGTTTTATTGCGTCGGCGATCTCACTGACGCGGCGGCCTATGCCAAGCTTGAACAAAAGCTGACTTCCTTCGGGAGCGCGCCGTTGCGGAAGAACCTTTTATTTTACCTCGCCACCCAGCCCAGCCAGTTCGGCGCGGTCGTCCAGCAATTGCACGATGCGAAGTTGCTTCACCGTGAAAACGGCGAACACGGCTGGCAGCGGCTGGTCGTGGAGAAGCCATTCGGGCACGACCTCGCGTCCGCGCACGCGTTGAACGCCGAGTTGACGCGCTTCGCCCACGAGTCGCAGGTCTGCCGCATTGATCATTATCTCGGCAAGGAAACGGTGCAGAACATCCTGATGTTCCGGTTTTCTAATTCCATTTTCGAGCGGCTGTGGAACCGTGAATCCGTGGATCACGTCCAGATCACCGTCAGCGAAAAACTCGGCGTGGGCGAACGCGGCGGCTATTATGAGGAGGCTGGCGCGATCCGGGACATGGTGCAGAACCACATGCTGCAAGTCCTTGCGCTCATCGCGATGGAACCGCCCGTGTCGCTGGAAGCCGAGTCCGTGCGCGATGAAAAAGTCAAATTGCTGAAATCCATCCGCGCGCTCACGCCCGCCGACGTGGCCAAACAAGTCGTGCGCGGTCAATACTTCGCCGGCGCGGTCGGCGGCGAACTGCGCCCCGGCTACCGGCAGGAACCCAAGGTGAAAACCGATTCCAACGTCGAAACCTTTGTCGCGATGAAGCTGCTGATCGACAACTGGCGCTGGTCGGGCGTGCCGTTCTATCTGCGCACCGGCAAAAACCTGCCGCAAAGCGCCAGCGAAGTGCGGATCCAATTTCGCCCCACGCCGAATGTTTTGTTCGCCGCCCAATGCGGGGAGAAGCTCGACGCCAACGCGCTCACCCTTCGCCTCCAGCCGAACGAGGGCATTTCCCTCCACTTCAACGGCAAGGTGCCCGGCATCGGCACCAGCGTGCGCCCCGTGCGGATGCACTTTAGCTACAACGCCGAGTTTGGCGCTTATACGCCCGAAGCCTACGAGCGTCTGCTGCTCGACGCCATCGCCGGCGACGCGACCCTCTTCATCCGTCGCGACGAAGTGGAAACCGCGTGGCAAATCGTGGATTCCATCCGCGCCGGCTGGGAAGGCAAGCCGCTGACGAACCGTGAATTTTACGCCGCCGGCACCTGGGGGCCGATTGCGGCGGACGATTTGCTGGCGCAACTCGGTCACGAATGGCACGAGCCGCAGGTGATAAAATAAATTTTTCTCCCGCCAATTGTTAAAAACCCTGACAAAATTGTCCGGTTTCTGGGCGTCCTGAGGGGTGGTTGAAAAATATTTAATACCGCGCATCGTTTTAACTTGTAACCAAACGGTTAATTAGCTATCTATGAAGGTGTCGGGCGCGAAAGTTTTTTGAAAACATTTTGAACTTTTTTCCAGCGGCAACGTCTGAAGATTAGTTGATAAAAATTTCGCTGTCCGTTTAGGGTTGGCATAGAGGTTTTGCTTGCGGTGCGGCTCGGACAGAGACCCCAAGTTGGTCGCATCGCCCTTCTGAGCGCCTGAGTGAAGGCGTATTTAACCTCATCACTGCAAAGGCCGGACGCAAGTCCGGCCTTTCGCTTTTCTGCCGGCTGCTTTCCCCGCCTGAATTCCGCATTGATTACCCGCCCAAAGCCACTAAAATCTCCCACGCATGAAACATCGGCTCGACTTCGAAAAGCCCATCATCGAACTGCAGAACAAGCTCGACGAACTCCGCGCCCATCCGGAGAAACATTCGCTGGGCATCAGTTTCGAAGAGGAAATCCTGATCATCGAAAAGAAGATTCAGGAGACGCGCCGGCAGATTTTTCTCCACCTCACCCCGTGGCAGCGGGTTCAACTCGCGCGGCATCCGCGCCGGCCTTACACGCTGGATTATTTTGAGAAAACCTTTTCCGATTTTCAGGAGCTTCACGGCGACCGCTTGTTTGCCGAGGATCGGGCGATGGTCTGCGGGTTTGCCAAACTGGGCGAACACCGGGTGCTCGTCGTCGGCACCCAGAAGGGTCGCGATACCAAGGAAAACATTCTGCGTAACTTCGGTTCCGCCCACCCTGAAGGCTACCGCAAGGCGCTGCGCTTGATGCGGCTGGCGAACAAATTCGGCCTGCCCATTATCACCTTGATTGACACGGCGGGTGCCTATCCCGGCATCGGTGCGGAAGAGCGGCACATCGCTGAGGCGATTGCGGTCAACCTGCGCGAAATGACTCTGCTCGAAGTGCCGATCATCACCGCTGTCATCGGCGAAGGCGGTTCCGGTGGCGCGCTCGGTATCGGCGTGGCGGACCGGGTGTTGATCTTGGAGAACGCCTATTATTCCGTCATCAGTCCCGAAGGCTGCGCGGCGATTCTTTGGAAAGATCGCGCCAACGCGGCCAAAGCCGCCGCCGCGCTGCGGATCACGGCGAAGGATTTATTGGAGCTGAAACTCGTGGACGAAATCGTTTCCGAACCGCTTGGCGGCGCGCACACCGATCCGGTGGTCATCGCTGCCACCTTGAAAATGCACCTGATTAAGCATCTCGAGGAAGTCCTCGCCTTGCCCGTGCCGGAACGTTTGAAGCAGCGTTATCAGAAATTCCGCGCGCACGGCCATTTTGTCGAAAAAGCCGATAATGCCGCGGAAATGAAGCCGGCCAAGTCGGGGCAAACGGTGGTCACCGCTTGACCATGCTTTATCCTTTTGTTTTCAAGTCGATCTACAAGGATCGCATCTGGGGCGGCCGCGAATTGGAACGCCTCTACGCTAAAAAAATTCCCGCCGGCCAGCCCATCGGCGAGGCCTGGGAAGTTTCCGACCGGCCCGGCGACGCCAGCGTCATAACCAACGGACCGCTTGCCGGGAAAGATATCCGCTGGCTCATGGAAAATCACGCGACGGAAATCCTGGGTGAAGCCAGGCCGGCGGCGGCCGGCCGTTTTCCGCTGCTCTGCAAAATCCTCGACGCTCGCGAAAAACTGTCGCTCCAGGTCCATCCGCCCGCCAGCCAGGCGGCGAAACTCAAAGGCGAGCCCAAGACTGAAATGTGGTTCATTGCCGACGCCGCGCCGAATGCGTGCTTGTATGTCGGCCTCCAGCGCGGCGTGACCCGCGCGGAGTTTGATCGGAAGATTTCCGACGGCACCGTGGCGGATTGCTTTCACCGCATTCCCGTCAAAGCCGGCGACACGATGTTTCTGCCGAGCGGGCGTGTTCACGCCATCGGCGACGGCTTGGTGATATTTGAGATCCAGCAGAATTCCGACACCACCTACCGTGTGTTCGATTGGAACCGTGTCGGTCTCGACGGCCGGCCGCGCGAATTGCACATCGCGCAATCGCTGGCGAGCATTGATTTCAACGACTTCGAGCCGGAACTCGTGCCTGCGAATTATCGCCCGGGTCCGGGTTTCCAATTCCGCCAGTTGGTGGAGGATCCGTTGTTCAACGTGCAGGAATTAGTGTTTGCAAACACCGGTTCCGTCAAGCTCGCCGGTCAATACCTGCGCATTATCGCCGTCACAAAGGGGGCGGCGGTCATCGCCGACGATAGCAGTGGACTGACCGCAGAATTGAAGGCCGGTGATTTTTGCCTGATTCCAGCCTGTTTGAAAAATGTCGAGGTTCGCGCGTCGGCCAATACCTCATTCCTCTGCACCGAGGCAAACTGACGTTACCAGAGAATTTTCGGTGAAGATTTTTCACCGTCTGGCCGGCCGCGGAACGCCGCCATTTCAAACTTTAACCAACGGCGGAATTTTCCCGGGAACCCCGCCGGCTGATTTCCGTCGGTAGTTTGTTGACTGATCTCCGCGCGGATCTTCGCTTTGCGGGCGGCGGTCCAGCGCCGATGACCATCCGCGACAAAATGGGTTTTGGCCTTCATCAATTCCACGACAAATCCTCCGGCGTTTGCGCGAGCAGTTTGTTCTTCCAGCCGCCTTTGCGTTGCAGGACTTTTTGCCAGAGCTGTTCGGGCGGCGTTTCAAAAACCAGTTCCAGCGACGCGGGAAATGTCAGCCAGGATTTCCGCTTCATCTCGCTTTCCAGCTGGCCGGGACTCCAGCCGGAATAGCCGGCGAACATCCGCACCTTTTTCGTTGCGGAAAACACCTCGCCGATCTCCAGCAGGTCATCCAGCGAATGACCGAGCGCAAGGTTTGGCAGCACGTCGGCTTCGGGAATGAAGCTGTCCGTGTGCAGATAGCTCAGCGCGCCGGGTTGCACCGGGCCGCCGAGGTAGAGCGGGGCGGCCTTGAGCAATTCCGGCAGGTCGGCGATGATCAAATCGCCGACAGTTTTACCGACGGTGCGGTTGAGGACGAGGCCGAACGCGCCCTCGGCGTCGTGCTTGCAGACGAGCAGCACGGTGTGCTGGAAAAAGGACCCGCCCAGCTGCCCGCTGTCGAGCAGCAGTTGCCCCTGCAAAGTTTTTCGTTTGTCGGCCATCGCTACCGGAAATGTGCCTCAAGTTTACGCCGCTGGCAAAAAAGAAAAACGCGGAGAATTGCTTCTCCGCGCTTTTTAATGTGATCTCCGTAATTACAGCGATTTGACCTTCTTGACAATCGCCGCGGCGTCGATGCCGAATGCGGCCATGAGTTCCTCGGCCTTGCCGGAGCGGGGGATGCCCACCACGGCGAGCTTGTGCACCTTGATGCCTTCGCTCGAAAGTTCGCCCGCCACCGCGTCGCCGAGGCCGCCTTCGGCATAATGATCTTCCACCGTGATGACCGTGTTGCCGGTCTTTTTCGCCGCCGCGAGAATTTCTTTTTTGCCGAGCGGCTTGATGCTGTAAGCATCAATCACGGTGACGTTGACGCCTTCGGCCTTCAGCGTGTCCGCCGCCTTCAGGGCTTCAAACAGCGTGACGCCCGCCCCCACGATGGTGACCTTGTCGCCCGTGCGCAGCACTTTGGCGCCGCCGATGGGGAACGGCTCATCATTGCCATAAATGACCTGGGTCTTCGGGCGCGAGGTGCGCAGGAAGCAGACGCCTTTCACAATCGCCATCTGCTCAAGCAATTTTTCCGTGGCGACCGCGTCGGCCGGATACAAAACCGTGCTGCCGACCACCGCGCGCATCAAGGCCAGATCTTCCAGCGCCATTTGCGAGGGGCCGTCCTCGCCGATGCTGATGCCCACGTGAGAGCCGACCAGTTTCAAATTCGACTGCGAAATGCCCGCCACGCGGATCTGATCCGCGGCGCGCGTGAAGAACGTCGCAAACGTCGAGGCGAACGGCACGTGGCCGCGCGTGGCGAAACCGACGGCCACGGCGACGAGGTTCTGTTCCGCGATGAAACATTCGGTGAAGCGGTTCGGGAATTTCTTGAAGAATTTTTCCGAGTAGGTGGAATTCTTCGTGTCGCCGTCCATCGCGACGACCGCCGGATTCGCTTCGCCCACGCGGACGAGTGCCGCTCCGTAGGCTTCGCGGGTGGCGATCTTGTCCCCGAGGTTGTAGCTGATGGCCGGATAGCTCGCGGGGGCGGCCAGATTTGGCGCGGGCAGGGCGGTGGGCGCGGGAATTGCGACGCCGAGGCCGGACTTGGCGCTGGGCGAAAGTTCGGCTATGGCCGCCGCCGCTTCGTCTGCATTCAACGGCTTGCCGTGCCAGTTATCCTTGTCTTGCAAAAAGGAAACACCGGCACCTTTGTAGGTTTTGGCGATGATGGCCAGCGGGCGTTCGTCGAGGCCCACGCCGCTCAACACTTCCATGATTTCTTCCATGTCGTGGCCGTCGTCGAGCGTTTCGACGCGCCAGCCGAACGCTTCAAAGCGCTTGACGTAAATGTTGATGTCGTGACCGAACGCCGTGGCCTGACTCTGGCCGAGACGGTTGGCGTCCACAATCGCGATGAGATTGCTCAACTTGTAGAAACCGGCGAGCGAAGCGGCTTCCCAGACGGCCCCTTCAGCGATTTCTCCGTCGCCCATCAAAACGTAAGTGTTGTAATCCAGCTTGTCCTGCCGCGCGGCAAGGGCCATGCCCACGCCGACGCCGAGGCCCTGGCCGAGCGAGCCCGTCGCCACATCGGCGAAGGCCAGGCGCGGCGTGGGATGTCCTTCGAGGTCGTTGCCAAACTGGCGGAGTTTCACCAGTTCGCTGACTGGCACAAAGCCGTTTTCCGCCCACGCGGCGTAGAGCAGCGGTGCGGCGTGGCCTTTGGAGAGAATGAAGCGGTCGTTGTTGTAGAAATGCGGGTTTTTCGCGTCATACTTCATGTGGCCGAAGAACAGCGCGGCGACCACGTCCGCCGCCGAGCAGCAGGAGGTCGGGTGGCCGCTGCCGGCCGCCGTGGTGGCGTTAATGGAGTGGATGCGCAGTTGGTTGGCGATGCCCTTCAGCAATTCAATGTCCGTTTCAATCATAAATTTTAAGAACGCAGAGGTTAGCGGACAGGCGGCGAAAGCCAAGAATGAAAATACAACTAAGGGTCACGGCGTCAGCGCATGGCCGGCAATGGTGCAGGTCGGCACGCCATCCACGCTATTGATGAAATAGGTTCCCCCTTCTGGGCAGACGGGAAAGGTTCCGTCTTTCAGATAAGGTAGCAAATCTCTCGCGGTCGGCTCCGCGTCATTGCGTTTATTCTTTTCCAGCGCCCACTGCTGTTTGGCGCCGTCTATTTGACGGAGGTTATTGATGCAGGCGTTGCGATGTATAATGGCGAGGCCGGCATCGGTGACGAGGCGGTTCTCGGCTTGTAATTGTTGCAGGTGATCCTGTTGCAACTGGAGCGCGGTGCGGGCGGTTGTCAGCTGGCGGGTGGTCTGCGCCAGTTCGGTCTCCAGTTGGCTGATGGTGGCTTGGGCCTTGGCGAGCCGGTTGGTGATGATATCGTTTTGCTTGTGCAGTTTGGCGATTTCTGCCGCCTGCAAGCCGGCGTTGGAGTTTTTCAGCTCGTCGAGATCCTTCTGCATCTGGCCCATCTGGATTTGAGCCTCACGCGCCTCGGTCAGGGCCGCATCCTTTTCGCGGGTGGCGTGGAATAGGAGGATTTCCGCGACCAGCATTAGCGCCAGGCACAGCCATGCGAACCAGCGTTTGAGATTCATGGTGGGGCAGTTGTCGCGCTTTTGGGGGACGGCGTCAAATCAGAAATGATGGTGCGCACGGCGGGAGTTAAACTCTAACAACCATTTTAGGCTAAACCGTGAATCGGGACACGTCGTCTCTTTTCAGCGTCCAGCGCATTTCAGCGCCGGGGATATTTCGTTTAACAACCCTCCACTGAAGGAACTATTATGTCTCCCCAAGCAGGCTGGATAACCACGCTGAATAACTTCCAGAATGGCATGGTCGGGTTCAACGAATGGGGTCCAAGCATGTCCGTAACGTCCCCAAATCCAGAAATAGCGGCAGTCCGGCTTGTTGCTTGTTGACAATTTTTCGGAACGGGCTTTTAATCGTTTTTGCCCTCGGCCGAAATGCTGGGGCAACGGTTCCTCAAACCTTCCTGCGCCGCTCGGATGAGCGCGCGTTGCCATGCTGTCGTGATGCGTCCCTGAACCAGTCTTTTTGATTTTTCGACGCGTCATGGCTCAATCAAACATTAACCCTCGCCCGCAATGTGCGGAGCGTCACGAATTATGGCTGCGATAATGACCGGTTTGTCGGAATTTGCATTTGTCTTCGCGTTCACTCACGCCCGTTGCCGGCTCATTAGAATGACCTGCCATGAACCTGATTGTCTCCCGAATCCTGGGCCGCGCCAGCGACCTGGTCCAAGTGGAACCCACCATCGCCCTGTTTATCGGGGCGGCCTTGATTGCGGTTTTTCTCACCGCCCTGCTGCCCGCCAAACCCGCCGCCGATGCCGGTGATAGTTCCAGTTTGGTCTGGACGCTGTATCACAACTTGCTGCGACTGACCTGGTCGCTCCTGCTGGTGCTCCTGCTCGCCGGGACGATTTCCGTGCTGCGCTCCTACCTCCAGCATAGCCTGGCAAATTTTCAGCGAACCCACGGGCGCATTACGCAGGCGAATTACAACGCCGTCCAGACCATCTGGGGCGCGGAACAGGTGCAGGGCGACTTGAATGTGGACATCTACCACACCGAGGAGATCATCGAGCGCATCGAATCCGAAGACCCGGCCAAGCCGGCGCTGATCAAGCGGAAGACCATTCACAAATCGGTCACCGGCAACCCGTTTGTCCTGACCCGCCATCAAGTGACGTTACGCCAGAATCCGCGCAAGAAGGGCTCGGCCTTTTACGATGGTTATGAGACCGACTGCGCCTTTGCCTGGAAGTTGAGAAACCCGTCCGCCGCCGCCCAGAAAATCATCCTCACCTTTCCCCTCCCGGCCCAGGGCGCGATGTATGACGGGTTGGCGGCCACGCTCAATGGCCGGGATGTGCTGCCCGAAATGCAGATCAAGGACGCCAGCCTGGTGCTGGAGCGGGAGGTGACGCCGGATGAGATGTTGGATTTTCGGGTCGCATTCAAAAGCCGCGGACTGTCCTGTTGGAATTTTCAGGTGCGGGAGGCGCGGGAGATCCGCGACTTCCTGCTCACCCTGACGCTGCCTGATTTAAGCAGGGCCAGGCTCAATTACCCGGACGGTTGCATGCCGCCAACGGACATCCGGCCGACGAAGGATAATTCAGGCAGTGTGCTGATGTATCGGCTCGATCATGCGCTGACCGACAAAGGCATGGGCATTGCCCTGCCGAAACTCGCCCAGCCCGGGGAAACGACCCGGGCTGTCCTCGACGAAACCGAGAACGCCTGGCTGCTGGGGTTCGCGGCGCTGGCCCTGTCGCTGACGATTGCCGGGGTGCGCCACGCCGTGCTGCTGACCATCCTGTTTGTGACCGCAACAGGGTTTGCTTATGGCTTGCTGGCCGATTTTAGTGATTTTCTGTTCGGTTTTTGGGGAACCTTCGTCGTGGTCTTGTTGCCGTTGTTCCTGCTGTGTGCGGGGCTGTTGCTGCGGGTCGCGTCCGCGGTCGGCAAGGGACTGGCCGTTCTGTTCCTATTCCTCGGCGTGGTATATCCTTGCGTCGCCGGCCTCGACCCCGGCCACCAGCCGCTGTATCTCAACCTCTGTGCCCTGGGCTTGCTACTGTTCACCGCCTGGCGGCTGCTGAAACGGCTGGCCGCCAACACCCCGACGGGACCAACAAATGTTTGATAGTTCCAACATCATTGCCGGCATTGAAATCGGCACGTCAAAAATATGTGTCGTGGTGGGCGAACAGGCCGCCGGCGGCCCGCTGAATATCATCGGTATCGGCCAGGCGCTCACGCAGGGCGTGCGCAAGGGCGAGATCATCAATCCCACGGAGGTGGAGGAGGACTTGCGCAACGCCATAGCGGAGGCGGAGCAGATGGCGGATGTGGAGATCCGCAGCGTTTATCTGGGCGTTACCGGTGGACACCTCCGGGGCTATAACCAGCGCGGCTTTCATCGCGTGGTGGCCGCGGACCGGGAGATTACGCTGGAAGATGTCCTGGATGTGGTCGAAAACGCCAAAGCCGTCAATCTGCCGGCCGAAAATTCGCTCGTCCACACTGTCCGGCAACATTTTCTGGTGGATGGCGAAGGCGGGGTGAGCGATCCCGTCGGCATGCACGGCGCGCAGTTGGAGGTGGACATGCACATCATTCACGGCAAAACCAACCGCCTGCAAAATGCCATCCGCCTCGTCCGGGCCACGTCTTTGCAGGTGAATGATATTGTGTTCACCGGCCTCGCCTCGTCGCTCGCCGTGCTGACCGGAGAACAAAAGGAATTGGGGGCCCTCATCATCGATATCGGGGGTGGCACCACGGAATATGTGGTGTATGCCGAAGGCGTGCTCCGGTATTCCGGTGTGTTGAGCATTGGCGGTGACCATGTGGCCAACGATCTGGCTTATGGCTTGAAAGTTTCATTGAGCCGGGCTGAAAAATTAAAGCTGGAGCATGGATCCGCGGTGGTTACTGAATCAGCCCGGGACCAGACCATTGCCATCACCAACGAATTCGGCATGGAACTCAAGCGGGTGAAACTGGAACATGTGCAGCGGATCATGTCGCTGCGTCTGGAGGAGATCTTTCAAGTCATCGCGGAGGAGTTGGCGGCGGCCGGTCTGACGGAGTTTCTGCGCGCCGGCGTGTTTCTGACTGGGGGCTGCGCTCATACGCCGGGCATCGTGATGCTGGCCGAAAAAACCTTCCAGATGAACGTTGCTTTGGGTCAGGCTGGCGCCATGAGCGGTCTGGCGACAACCCTGAACCAGCCCGGTTTTGCCGCCGCTCTCGGCCTCGTTCAATATGGCGCGCTGCGGCAGCACCAACCTTCGGTGCGACCTTCCTGGCTGGCCAGGCTCAAGGAATTCATCAAAAAACTGCTGAACTTCGTGAGATAGGGTGGGCCTCTCGTTTTATCTCAATGTCGAGCTGGCCGCAAAATAGACTTCCTCCGTTCGTTCGCCCGCGCCCGGCCACAATATTTCCTCCACGGCCACAATCACCACGGCGTGGAAACCTTGATTGGCATCAAGCAGTTCATCGGCACTTTCGGTCATCGCTATCTTGAAATACCTGCCACCGTAATGAACATTTGAAACATCTGCGACCGCTACATCATCACCGAGAAAACCAGCTGCCGGAAACCGTCTCATCAAAAGTGGCATGATTAGTGGGGGCCAATCAGTGCGTCAATGCCTCGTCCCCGGTGGTGGAACTTCGTTCGTTCTTCATTCGCTTTTATCGCGGCGGCACATGATAGCTTAGGGGAGCCACCGCCGCCGCCAGCAATCCGTTTCTCCGCCGGGTCCTGCTTGGGGGGCCGGATTTAGATTGCTCACCCGGTCTTTTCGGTTTCCAATCTTCGCTATGAAAATGACGTTCCTGCTGACCGCCGCCCTGGCTTTGACCTTTTTTTCCGCCCTGGCTGAATCCTCGGCCACTAACACACCCGCGCTGCTTCGTCTGGGAGCCTTGGATGCCCAGAAACATTACGATGAAACCGCCATCGTCACCGGCAAGGTTATTCAGGTGTCCATCCGCCCCAAACTCGTCTTCCTGAACCTCGACAAGCCGCATCCCGGTTCGCCCTTCGCCGCCGTTATCTTCAGCAAAGACACGAATGGCTTTGGCAACTTGAAATCGCTCGAAGGCAAATCGGTTGAAATTTCCGGCAAGATCAAGGAGTTCAACGATGCCCCCGAAATCGTGATTTCCAGCACCAACCAGTTGACCGTTATCACGAATTCATCTGTCGGCCTCCAAAAGTGAAGGTCATCCTTGGGAAAGGGCAATCGCTGTTGGTTGCCCGCTGGCACGCGTGTCCCCAACACTGGTGACAAGCCAAAATCTGGATCTGTTAATCTAAATGCGTTGGGAGTAGTGACCCAACCGAAAAACCCAAGTGTTGTTGATAGAGGCCGGAGTAGTGTCCGGCCTTTTTTCCTCCATCGTCCTCCCGCCGCCTCAAACCGTTCTCGCCGCCACATTGCTGGGTCATGGCCAAAGCGCAGAGCCTCCTGTTCAAGCCATCAATGGCTATCTCAAATTCTCCACTCCAAAGTTGTGACTGACTGATCATCCGAACTGGTCAGACGTCAGATACAACAAAATTCTTAGCGGACGCATGGTAGAATGACTGTCTGGCCGCACGGTTTTCGTATTCTAGGTGTCCATATTTTTATGCCGTTTTAATACGGTTGCGCCCTGTTTTGATTAGGCCATCCGGGATAGTTGGGACAAAGTGACCCTGTATTTATGACTGACCTGATTTACCTCGGCCTCATCGCGGCCTTCTTTGTGGCCGGCGGTTTTTATGCCCGCTGCTGCGGGAAACTTTGATTATGGAAAACTACGTCCTGGGCGGTACTTCGCTGCTGCTGTTCATCTATCTCGTCGTGGCGATGCTGCGCCCGGAGAAATTTTAAGGAATTAATTATCATGCGCTCGATTGACTGGTTGCAACTCGGCCTGTTCGTGGCTGCCCTCGCCCTCATCACCAAACCGATGGGCCTGTATCTCGGTCAGGTGTTGGATGCGAAAGGTGGAACGTGGTTTGATCCCCTCCTCAAGCCGCTCGAAAAAACCACCTGCCGCCTCATGGGTGTGGACGCCGGGCGCGAGCAGGATTGGAAACAATACACCGTTGCCATGCTGCTGTTCAGCGCAGTTACTTGTATTTTCACTTACGCCATCTTGCGACTGCAAAATCTCCTGCCCCTGAATCCCCAGGGTTTTGGCGCGCTGTCACCCGATCTGGCCTTCAATACCGCCGTCAGCTTCACCACCAACACCAACTGGCAGAGCTACAGCGGCGAATCCACCATGTCGTATCTCTCGCAAATGGTTGCTCTGGTCATCCACAATTTCGGCTCGGCGGCCACCGGCATCGCCATCGCCGCGGCGCTCGTGCGCGGCATCGCGCGGCATTCAGTCACGACCCTCGGCAACTTCTGGGTGGACCTTGTTCGCACCACTTATTATTTGCTGTTGCCAATTTGTGTCGTGTTCGCCGTGGTGCTCGTGTCACAGGGCGTCATCCAAAATTTCAATCCCTACACCAAGGCGAAACTACTCGAACCGATGAAAATTTCCGTGGCCAAAACCGACACGAGCGGCAAGCCGATTCTCAACCAGGCGGGAAATCCGGTGATGGAAGAACAAATCGTCACCGACCAGACCATTGTTCAAGGCCCGATGGCTTCACAAATCGCCATCAAAATGCTCGGCACCAACGGCGGCGGCTATGCCAACGCCAACGCCGCGCATCCGTTTGAAAATCCCACGCCGCTTTCCAACTTCCTCCAGATGCTCTCCATCTTCGCCATCGGCAGCGGGCTCACCTATTACCTCGGTCGCATGACGAAAAATCAGGCGCATGGCTGGTCTATATGGACGGCGATGATGATACTCTTCGTTGGCGGCGCAGTGTTGTGTTGGTGGGCGGAGGCGCACGGCAATCTGATTCACCAGCAACTCGGCATTGTTGCCGCCGATGGCAATATGGAAGGCAAGGAAGTCCGCTTCGGCATTTTCAACTCCGCCTTGTTCGCCACGGTCACCACCGACGCCTCGTGCGGCGCGGTCAACGCCATGCACGATTCCTTCACGCCGCTGGGCGGATTCGTGCCGCTGTTCAACATCCAACTCGGCGAAATCATCATCGGCGGCGTCGGCGCGGGGCTTTACGGAATGCTCGTCTTCGTCGTGCTCGCCGTCTTCATCGCCGGACTGATGGTCGGGCGGACACCGGAATATCTCGGCAAGAAAATTCAATCCTTCGAGGTGAAGATGGCGATGCTCTCGTTGCTGATTCTCTGTCTGACGATTCTCGGGTTCGCAGCCTGGGCGTCGGTGAGCCAGTGGGGTTTGGCCGGATTGAACAACAACGGCCCGCATGGCTTGAGCGAAATTCTTTACGCCTATTCTTCGTGCGTCGGCAACAACGGCAGCGCGTTCGCCGGCTTGAGTGCGAATACGCCTTGGTATAACACCACGCTGGGAATCGCCATGCTGTTCGGGCGATTCCTGATGATCGTGCCGATCATGGCGCTGGCCGGCGCGCTCGCGCAAAAGAAAATCTCCCCGCCCAGCGGCGGCACCTTTCCGGTGTCGGGCGCCACGTTTGTCATCCTGCTGCTCGGCACCGTCCTGCTTGTGGGCGCGCTGAACTTTCTGCCCTGCCTCGCCCTCGGCCCGGTGGTCGAACACTTCCTGATGCTCCAGGGAGAATTGTTTTAGCCAAATGGCAATCGCAAATCGTCATTCGTAAATCGTAAATTATATGACTCACCAAGCTCCTTCGCTTTTCGACCGGAACATCGCCGGACCGGCGGTCGTGGATGCGTTCAAAAAACTCGACCCGCGCCTGATGATCAAGAATCCGGTCATGTTCGTCACCATGGTTGGTGCCGCGGTGACGACGGTGGCTATTTTCACCGCCACGGCGGATCGCGGTTTCATCGCGCAGATTGGGCTGTGGCTCTGGTTCACTGTGCTATTCGCCAATTTCGCCGAAGCGATGGCCGAGGGCCGCGGCAAAGCGCAGGCGCAGGCATTGCGCAAAACTCGCGTGTTGACCAAAACCCGCCGCGTCGGCAAAAACGGCATTGAGGAAATCAGCGCCACCGAATTGCGCAAGGACGACATCGTGGTCGTGCGCGCCGGTGAAGTGATTCCGGCCGACGGTGACGTGATCGAAGGCGCGGCGAGCGTGGACGAATCCGCCATCACCGGCGAATCCGCACCGGTCATCCGTGAAAGCGGCGGCGACCGCAGCGCCGTGACTGGCGGCACGCGCGTGCTGTCGGACGAAATCAAAATTCGCATTTCTGTCAATCCTGGCGAGGGTTTTCTGGACCGCATGATTTCACTCGTCGAAGGCGCGCAGCGCCAGAAAACGCCGAATGAAATCGCGCTGACCATTCTGCTTTCCGCGCTCACGGTGATTTTCCTGCTCGTGTGTGTCACGCTCAAGCCGTTCGGCATTTATTCGGCCGCAAATTTTTCCGTGCCGGTGCTGGTCGCGCTGCTGGTCTGCTTGATTCCAACTACGATCGGTGGATTGTTGAGCGCCATTGGCATTGCCGGCATGGATCGGCTGCTCCAGCGGAACGTCCTGGCCATGAGCGGTCGTGCCGTGGAGGCCGCCGGCGACGTGGATGTGCTGCTGCTCGACAAGACCGGCACCATCACGCTCGGCAACCGCCAGGCGACGGAATTCATTCCCGCCCCGGGAGTGACCGAGCAGGAAATCGCCGACGCCGCGCAATTGTCGTCGCTCGCCGACGAAACGCCCGAAGGCCGCAGCGTCGTGGTGCTGGCGAAAAAATTCGGCATCCGCGAACGGCAGATTCACGAAATGCACGGCGCGAGCTTCGTCAAGTTCACCGCGCAGACGCGGATGAGCGGCGTGGATGTGGACGGTGTGCAATATCGCAAGGGCGCAACCAATGCCATCCGCGATTTCGTTTCCACGCCAATGTCCGCGTCGGTGGAGCGCGCGGTGGAAAACATCTCCCGTTCCGGTGGCACGCCGCTTGTCGTGGCCACGCGCGAAAAAGTGCTCGGCGTCATCCACCTGAAAGACGTCGTCAAGGGCGGCATCAAGGAACGCTTTGCGCAGCTTCGCAAGATGGGCATCAAGACGATCATGATCACCGGCGACAACCAGCTGACCGCCGCCGCAATTGCCGCTGAGGCGGGCGTGGATGATTTTCTCGCCGAGGCGAAACCGGAAGACAAGCTCGCGCTCATCCGTCGCGAGCAAACCGGCGGGCGCATGGTGGCGATGATTGGCGATGGCACGAACGACGCCCCTGCTCTCGCCCAGGCCGACGTCGGCGTGGCGATGAACACCGGCACGCAAGCCGCGAAGGAAGCCGGCAACATGATTGACCTTGATTCGAATCCGACGAAGCTTCTCGAAGTCATTGAAATTGGAAAACAGCTTTTGATCACGCGCGGCTCGCTGACGACGTTCAGCATCGCCAACGACGTGGCCAAATACTTCGCCATCATTCCGGCGATGCTCATGGTCACGTTCCCGGTCATCATGCCGCTGAACATCATGCACCTGCACAACCCCAACAGCGCCATCTTGAGCGCCGTGATTTTCAACGCGCTTATAATCATTGCGTTGATTCCGCTCGCGCTGCGCGGTGTGGCCTTCAAGCCCATCGGCGCGCTCGCCATGTTGCAGCGCAACCTGCTCATCTACGGCGGCGGGGGCGTGCTGCTTCCGTTTATCGGCATCAAGGCAATTGATCTCCTAATCACCGGTTTGAAACTGGTTTGAGTAATGAAAAGAGTATTGTCCAACGCTAGCTCTCACCCCGGCCCTCTTCCCCGGGGAGAGAGAGAATTGTATCCCGACTTACTCAAATGCCAGCGACTGGGATTGCCGGACGCGCATACGAAACGACCGAAACTTCCATTTGCTGTTCCCTCTCCTGGGGGGGGAGAGGGTCAGGGTGAGGGCGGACGTCAAACTATCCATACCAAAACAATATGAAACATCTCGTAACTGAAATTCGTGCGGCGATGATGGTCACGGTTATGTTCGCCATCGTCTGCTGTGGCATCTATCCCCTCGTCGTGTTCGGCATCGGGCAAACGTTGTTTTATAACAAAGCCAACGGCAGTTTGTTGGTTGACCGCACTGGTTCGGTGCGCGGCTCGCGACTGATCGGGCAGCAATTCACGTCGGAGAAATATTTCCAGTCGCGCCCCTCGGCGGCAGGCAACGGCTACGACGCCACCAGTTCCGGCGGCAGCAACCTCGGGCCGACCTCTTCGAACCTTGTGGCCACCATCACGCAACGCCTCGTTGATTACCGCATGCAAAATTTTCTGGCGACCAACGCTCCGGTTCCCGCCGATGCCGTCACCGCGTCCGGCAGCGGACTTGACCCGCACATCAGCGTTCGCAATGCCGAACTGCAGGCGCCGCGCGTCGCGAAGACCAGAAATCTGCCGTTGGAAAATGTCTTGGAACTTGTTCGCCGGAATACTGATCATGCGAGCCTCGGCATTTTTGGCGAACCCGGTGTGAACGTGCTTCCGCTCAATCTCGCGATGGATGAGCAGGCTGCCCACTAACAGCCCGGCGGCGACATCACCATGAACGAATTGAAAATGCTCATATTTCTGCTCGCCGGCACTATCGGGATTGCGGTGTTTGCCAGTTGGATGCTGCAGCTTCTGGGTCCGCCGAAAAACAAAAAGGTGAATTCCACCGCAGATTCATTAAGCTCCCATTGTGACCGAACGCGACCGTCCCAATCCTGATGCGTTGCTGGCCGCGCTGCAACGCGACGAGGCCCGTCAGCGTCGCGGTCGGCTCAAGGTCTTTCTCGGCATGTGCGCCGGCGTGGGCAAGACCTATGCGATGCTGGAAGCCGCGCGGCGCGAATTCGTCGCCGGCCGCGAGGTGGTCATCGGCTATCTCGAAACGCACGGCCGCAAGGAAACCGATGCGCTTGCGGAGGGTTTGCCGGCCATTCCCCGCCGGCAAATGGAATACCGCGGAATCCAATTGAGCGAATTCGATCTGGATGTCGCGCTGGCCCGTAAACCACAGTTGATGCTTGTTGATGAATTCGCCCACTCCAACGCGCCGGAGTCACGTCATCCGAAGCGTTACCAGGACGTGCTGGAACTGCTCAATGCGGGCATTGACGTTTTCACCACGCTCAACATTCAGCACCTCGAAAGCCGCGCGGAAGCCGTCGCCCAAATCACCGGCGTGACGATCCACGAAACCGTGCCCGACACGGCGTTGACGGATGCGGAATTTGAGCTGGTGGATTTGCCGCCGGACGAATTGCGGGCGCGGCTCGCGGCCGGAAAAGTGTATTTGCCCGAACGCGCCGCTACCGCCCAGGACCGGTTTTTCCGCTCCGGCAACCTATCTGCCCTGCGCGAATTGGCCCTGCGTTTCACGGCGGAACACGTCGGCCAGGATGTCCTGGAAGAGCGCCGCGCACATGGCGCGGGGGCGCCGTGGAAATCCGGTCAGCGCCTGTTGGTCGCCGTCAGTGCCAGCCCGACCTCGGCGTCACTCGTGCGCTGGACCCGGCGTCTCGCTGGTGAATTGCACGCCGCTTGGCTCGCCGTCTATGTCGAGTCCACGCGCGCTTTGTCCGACGAAGACCAGGCACGGCTGGCAAAGAATCTGGCTCTGGCGCGCGAGCTCGGCGCCGAAATCATCACCACGACCGACGACGATGTGGTGCGCGGCATCCTGCGCACGGCGCGCGAACAGAATGCCACGCAAATCGTGGTCGGCAAACCGGCGGGCTGGCGCGTGGTTGAACTCTTTCGCGGCGGCTCCGTGTTGAACCGCCTGATTCGCGAGAGCGGACAGATTGATGTTCACGTCGTCCGAGCCGAGGGGGAGAAAGTGGCCAGCCGCCCGGTGCGCCCGGAAAATTTCGGGAAAATTGATTTCCGCATTTACGCGTGGGTGGCCGGCATCGTGGCGGGCGTCACGGGCTTGAATGTGGTGCTGGACCAGTTCGTTGGCTTCTACGCGCTGGCGCTGACCTATCTGCTCGCGGTGGTGGTGCTGGCGTTGTTCGTCGGGCGCGGCCCGGTTTTCTTCGCGGCAACCTTGAGCGCGCTGCTGTGGAATTTTTTCTTCCTGCCGCCGCGCTTCACTTTTTTTATCACCAGCTTCCAGGACGGCATGATGTTTGCGATGTATTTCATCGTGGCCTTGGTGCTGGGGCAATTGACGGCGCGTATCCGCGCGCAGCAAGCCGCCGAGCGGCAGCGCGAACAGCGCGCGACGGCGCTGTATCTGCTCACGCGCGATCTGGCGGAGTCGCCCGACCTCGCGCAACTGCTCGCGGTCGTCATCCAGCAGGTCGGCAATACCTTTCGTGCGGATGTGGCGCTGTCGTTGCCGGACGAATCGCAGACGGCGCCGGTCACTCCCTATTTCGCCAGTTCATGGGTGCTGTCGGACAAGGAGCAAACCGTCGCGACCTGGGCGTTTCAACACCGGCAGCCGGCGGGTCGTGGCACGGACAGTTTGCCCGCCGGCGATGGTTTGCATCTGCCGCTCGTTGCCGGCGCGCGCGCCATTGGCGTGTTGAGCCTGCGCTTTCATGACCCAGCCTCTTTGTCGCCGGCGCAGCGCGACTTGCTCGATGCCTTCACCCGGCAGATCGCCTTGGTCTTCGACCGCGAGCGGTTGCGTGACGCGGAGATCCAGGCAAAATTTCTCGCGGAATCCGAACGCTTGGGCACGATGCTTCTCAATTCCGTTTCGCACGAACTGCGCACGCCGCTCGCGGCCATCAGCAGCGTGGCCAGCGGCTTGCGCGCGGCGGGTGCACTCAATGCCGCGCAGCAGTCCTTGACGGTTGAACTGGACGAGGCCACCCGGCGTTTGAACCGGCTCGTGCGCAATCTGCTCGACCTTTCGCGCCTCGAGGCGGGCCATTTACGGTTGAATACCGACTGGCACGACCTGCAGGATTTAGTGCGTTCGGCGCTACAGAATCTTGGCCGGTCCTTGTGCCGGCACGAATTCAAAATGGATATTCCTAGCGATTTTCCGCCGGTAAAACTGGATGCGATATTGACGGAACAAATTCTGGTAAATTTGCTCGGCAATGCCGCCGTTCATACGCCGCCGGGGACGAAAGTGGAGATTTCGGCGCGGGCGGAGGAAAATCGATTGGTGTTGCGCGTGGCCGACAACGGCCCTGGTTTGCCTGCCGGTGATACGGCCCGCTGGTTTGACCGCTTTCAGCGTGGCCCGGATGCGGTGGCGGGTGGCACCGGCATTGGCTTGTCGCTCGTCAAAGGATTTGCCGAAGTCCAGGGCGGCAGCATCAGCGCCGGGAATCGTCCTGGCGGTGGTGCGTTATTCACGGTTAAATTGCCGCTGACCAAGCTGCCGCCGGTCCCGAAGGAAAACGAATGAATCTTAATGACAAGCCGCTGGTGTTGATTGTGGACGACGAACCGCAGATTCGCCGCTTGTTGACGGTCACTTTGGAAGCCAATGATTATCGTGTGCTCGTGGCGGTAAGCGGTCAGGAAGGGGTCGTGCTCGCGGCGCAGCATCGGCCCGCCTTGGTGATACTGGATCTCGGCCTGCAGGATTTTTCGGGGCAGGAAGTGCTGCGCCGGTTGCGCGAATGGAGCAACTTGCCGGTGATCGTGCTGTCAGTGCAGGACGATGAAAAAGGCAAGGTCGCCGCACTGGATGCCGGGGCGGATGATTATGTTACCAAACCGTTCAACACCGACGAACTGCTCGCGCGCTTGCGCGTGGCCTTGCGGCGTTCGCACAAGACCGGGGAAGCCGCCGTCGTTCACGCCAAAAATCTGGTAGTGGATCTCGCCAACCGCCGGGTCACTGTAGCCGGCCGGGAAGTGAAACTTTCCAAAATCGAATATGATTTACTCCGGTTGCTGGCGCGCCACGCCGGAAAAGTTTTGACACACCGGCAGATTCTCCAGGAAGTCTGGGGGCTGGGGCATGAGCACGATACACATTACCTTCGGGTTTACATTGCTCACTTGCGCGGGAAGCTTGAGAACAACCCGGAGTCGCCAGAACTTATCCTGACGGAATTGGGTGTCGGATACCGTTTTCTTGCTTCTGAATAATCTGAACGTCGAGGGTTGATTCTTAACTAGTAGGAATCTCTGTATGTCGTTTGAAAAAGCAACTTAGGTGCGAGTCTCAGCAGCGGCCGTCTTATGCTCAATTTACCATGAACATCTCCACAGCGTTTGGCACATTTTCAATAGAATCTCCTGCGATTCGCCTTAAACCAGTTTAACTCGATTACTGAAGATTTCACAGATGGTTTTAGAAGTCATTTTATGGGCGTATTGGACCGGATGACTTCGATTTGGTGCAGGCGATGGGAGAGAACCGCAAGGCCTTCCGCGAGATCTTCCTTCTGGGTCACAACTCCATTGGGCAATTGCAGCTTGGCGGGAGTGAAATTCCAAATGCCTTTGACGCCGGCGCGCACCATCACGTCGGCGGTTTCTTGCGCCACTGGCCCCGGAACCGTCAACATGGCCAGCTGAATTTCCCCGCGGCGGACAAATGGGATCAGTTGCCCGATGGGCTGAACTTTGCGCCCATGAACCCATCTGCCAATGACTTTCGGATCGCTGTCAAAGGCTCCGACAATCCGAAAACCATAGTCGTGGAAGCCTTGATGACCCAACAGGGCCGTGCCTAGATTGCCGACGCCAACCAGCACCGCCTTGATTTGGTGGTTCCAGCCCAGAAAACGCTCGATGTCGGCAATCAACTCCGTGATGCGAAAGCCAATGCGCGGTGTGCCGATGGCACCGGTAATGGCCAGATCCTTCCGCACAATCACCGACTCCAGGTGGTGCACGCTCGCCAACACCGTCCCAGACACATATTCCTGCCCCTCCGCTTGCAGAACCCGCAGCAGTTGCAAATAGGAAGGCATCCTTTTGACGCAGGCCAGTCCCGCCTTGCGCACGCCATCAGCTTGGCGCAGCAGGGTTTCGGGAAAAGCAGTCTTCTCATCCGTTAAAGGGAGCGTTGGCCGCACGTTGGGGCGTGCGCGGGAGCTGCTTTGGGGCCGGGCCTTTGTTATCATAAACGGTGCGTTTGCCAGAGACTGACAATATCGTGATTTCGTTAACGATAGGAACAGAACGACTCCTCGGCAACCAAATCTAGCTCTTTCCGGACTTTGCCCATGCTGGAAGCCAAGTCCGGAGTGCCATTGGCCCTTTAACCAATGCGGATTCTATGATCTTGCGGCATCTGCTAATCCCATTCACAGGGATAACTTATACTTTCTTGCCACCCTGTGCATTAGGTTGACAAAAGTGCCTCCGCGGTTTTAATAGAGAAATATATATTGATATAGAGTTCACGATATGATGATCAAAACCCAGTTGCAACGACCGGACGGGACGCCTCTGAAGGTCGTCTCGGAGCCGGCCTTGAAGCGGTTGCCGCTGTATCATCGCTTCCTGAAGGAGCGGCAGGCCGCCGGGCATGAAAAGGTTTCCTGCACCGACATCGGCCTGGTTTTGAATTTGGATCCCACTCAGGTGCGCAAAGATTTGGAGTCGGTCGGTATCGTCGGTCGCCCGCGCATCGGCTATACGCTGGCGACTTTGATTGGCGAACTGGAAGCGTTCCTCGGTTGGAACAATGTGAACGACGCTTTTCTGGTCGGTGCTGGCAGCATGGGGTCGGCGCTGCTGGGCTATCGGAAGTTTGAACAATGCGGGCTGAAAATCGTGACGGCCTTTGACTTGGATCCTTCCAAGACCGGCACGCGGATTCATGGCAAACATGTCCTCCCGCTGGAAAAGTTGCCTGACCTCGCGCGCCGGATGCATATTCTCATCGGCATCATCACTGTGCCGGCGGCCGAAGCCCAAGCCGTGGCGGATTTGATGGTTCAAGGCGGCATTCGGGCGATCTGGAATTTTGCGCCGATCCGCCTGCGCTCGCCGGAGCATGTCATCATCCATAACGAGGATCTTTATTGTTCGCTGGCCTCGCTATCGCAAAAACTATTTATGGCTCTGCAGATTACCCCTCCGGAAGCGGAACGGAAGACCAAGACCGCGGTTTCTGCGGCTCTTTCAAATTAGCCAACAAAGAACAACATCCATGCGCCCTCAATCAAAGCCTGACTGTAACGGCAGAAAGTTTGTGAAAGTTTTCACAATCTTGGAAAAACACGGACGAAAACCCTCACGGCTGGTGCCGATTCTCCAGGCCGTGCAGGAGGAATACCGCTACCTGCCAAAAGAAGTATTAACCTACGTCGCCACGTCGCTCGATATTTCGCCGGCGCGCGTTTTTGGCGTCGCCACGTTCTACACGCACTTTGCGATTGAGCCGAAGGGTAAGCACATCGTCCGGCTGTGCGACGGGACCGCATGCCATGTGAAGGACTCCATTCCGATCCTCGACGCCATCCGCAAGCGCCTCAAGCTCGAAGGCAAAAAAGTCACCACCGATGACATGCTGTTCACCGTCGAAACGGTCGCGTGTCTCGGCGCATGCGGCCTCGCGCCCGTTGTGGTGGTGGACGACCAGGTGCATGGCGCGGTGACACCCGCCAGCGGCGTGAAACTTGTCGAAGAAATTATCGCCCGGGAACAATCGTAATGAACCCTCAACTCATTTTGGATCCGGCCGCCGGCAATGGCGGCAAAACCCAGCGGCGCGTCATTGTTTGTGCCGGCACCGGCTGCGTCGCCAACGGCGCTTACAAAGTCATCACGGCTTTCAATGATCAAATCGCCGCTGCCGGCATCAGCGTCACGACCGAATTCCGGGCGGAAACCTCCCGGCACGATCTGCGGCTGAACAAAAGTGGCTGCCAGGGCTTCTGCCAGATGGGACCGCTCGTCACGATTTTGCCGGACGAAATCCTCTACAACAAAGTGAAGGTGGAGGACGTCGAGGAAATCGTCCGCGAGACGCTCGTTGGCGGCAAAGTGGTGGATCGCCTGCTCTATGTTGATCCCGCCACGAAGAAGTACTGCAAGAGCATTGATGACATTCCCTTTTACCAGCGTCAGCAGCGGTTCGTATTGAAGGAATGCGGGGTGATTGACCCCGAAAGCATTCTGGAATATCTCCACCACGGTGGTTACCTGGCGGCGAAAAAGGCGATCTTGAAAATGTCGCCGGAAGAGATCGTGCAGGAAATCACGAAGTCCGGTTTGCGCGGCCGTGGTGGTGGTGGCTTCCCGACCGGTCGCAAATGGGAGGCGGCGCGCACGCAGAAGAGCGTGAAGAAATACGTGATTTGCAACGCCGACGAAGGCGATCCCGGTGCGTTTATGAACCGCAGCGTGATGGAAGGCAATCCGCACAGCGTGCTCGAAGGCCTCATGATCGCCGCCCGCGCTATCGGTGCGGATGAGACTTTGATTTATGTGCGCGCGGAATATCCCCTCGCCGTCGCGCGGATGAAACGCGCGGTTGAGGATGCGCAGAAGCTCGGCTACCTCGGCGACAATGTTTTTGGTTCCGGCCAGAATTTGAACTGCGAAGTGCTGGATGGCGCGGGCGCTTTCGTCTGCGGCGAAGAAACTGCGATGATCGCCTCGATCGAAGGCCAGCGCGGCATGCCTCGGCCCAAGCCGCCGTTCCCGGCGCAGAGCGGATTGTGGGGCAAGCCGACGATTATCAACAACGTCGAGACGCTGGCCCATGCTGTCCGCGTCATCAAAGATGGAGCGGATAATTTTCGCAAGCTCGGTTCAACCGCTTCGCCCGGTACCAAAACTTTCGCGCTGACGGGACACGTTGCCAACACCGGCCTGATCGAAGTTCCGTTCGGCACCACCCTGCGCGAAGTGGTTTTAAATATCGGCGGCGGTATCACGGATCGTCGCGGAAAGGTGAAGGCGAACGGTTTCAAGGCCGTGCAAATTGGCGGACCGTCGGGCGGTTGTCTGACGCAGGATCATCTGGATTTGCCGCTCGACTATGATTCGCTCCGCAGCGTCGGTGCGATGGTTGGCTCTGGCGGTCTGGTTGCGATGAATGAAAAGACCTGCATGGTCAGTATCGCCCGGTTCTTCATGGATTTCACCCAGCGCGAAAGCTGCGGCAAATGCGTGCTCTGCCGCTAAGGCACCCGCCAGTTGCTCGCGATGCTCGACGACATCATCGAAGGCCG
>CAIXPZ010000216.1 GCA_903921455.1 uncultured Verrucomicrobia subdivision 3 bacterium
GGGTATAAGGAGATTCATCTGCGGGCTTTGAAGCTGCTGAAACCCGGCGGCACGCTGGCGACTTTTTGCTGTTCGCACCATGTCAGCCCGGAATTGTTTCAGGACACGCTGCTCTCGGCGGCGTATGACACGCGCCACATCCTGCGCCGCGTGGCCACTTACGCGCAATCGCCGGATCATCCCATCATCCCGATGATTCCAGAAACGGAATATCTCAAAGGCTTCGCGTTTGAGAAGGTTCGGTGAGCCGGGAAGGTTGCCGTCGTCCGTTTTTCACCGGCGAATGCCCGTGATTGTCAAAACGCCGGAGAGGATTTACTTTGCGCCATGGAAAAATTGAAGTTTCTCAAACCGCCGCAACGCATCGTGCTCTATTCGCGCCCCATGTGCGGCTGGTGCATTGACGCGAAGGAATGGCTCGCCGCGCAGGGCTTGAAATATGAAGCCGTCAATGTGGGCAGCGATCTGGCCGCGCGGCAGCGGGCGGTCGAATTGAGCGGGCAAACGCTGGTGCCGGTCATCGAAGTGGATAACTTGGTGCTGGGCGATTTTGACGTGGACCAATTGCAGGCGTTTCTGAAAAAACACGGCTATCTCCCCGCCTGAAGTTTTCCGGCCGCGCGGAACGGTTTTCCCATCACCCGGACATCCGCATTGCCCGGCGCGCGGGTTTCTGCCAGCCTCACCCGCAGACATGAAAACGGTGGCGCCATTTTCCACGCCTTTCATTATTGCCTCCGGTCTGGCGACGCTGCTGGCGTTCGCCTGGCTCGTCGGCGCTGGTTGCGCCAGTTCGCCGGGCATTCACGACACCGGCTCCGCCATTCCGCACGCCACGACGGATTTCCTGGAACCGTTTCACCTTCAGAATTCCACGGATTTAACCCTGCTGTTCAGCCGCCGCAAAGCCGCCGGACTGGACAATGCCAATCCTCCCTCCGCGAGCGCCGCGCCGCGCCGCGTGTTTGCCGTTTTGGTCAACGGCGGCAGCGAAGGTTATCATCAGACCAACATTCTCAACGCCGCCATCGCCTTAAAACAACTCGGGGCGGACGCGCAGAACCTTTTTATTCTCTGCACCGGCATTCCGTGGCTGGATAATCTGACCTATAATCCCGCCGCCAGTTCCTTCCTCGTCATGGCCCGGCCCACTGCGCTTAATTTCAAGCTCGTCCTCAACTATCTCGGCGGCGTGATTACTTCCAACGATGTGGTTTTGATCTACCTGACCGGCCACGGCGACAAAGAGGACGAATACCAAACCCTGCGCGATATCGGGAAATTGATTCCGCCGCCGAGCGATCCCCAGCTCACCACGCTGGCCTTGCAAGGGCCGAGCCTGACGACCGGGGAATTCAAGGCCGAACTCGAATCGCTCCAACACGCGGGCCAACCGCTCATCATTTTTCTCAGCGACGAATGTTATGGCGGCGGATTTGCGCAGGCCGTGCGGGAAACCTGCCGCCGGTATATCTCCATGTCCATCACCGATGACAAACATCTGACTTTTTGCCAGACCTTCTCTCCCTTTTTTTGGAAAATCCTCGCGCGCCGGCAAACGGGCATCTACCCCACGCCCACCTTCAAAGCCGCTTTTGACGAAGCCATGCGCGAACACCGGAAAACGGCGGCGGACGATTGGGATGCCGGCGAATTTTTCTGTTCCGAAGGCTTAAACACCTTTTCCCTGTCCGAGCTTCACTGAAAACCGCCGGACGCGCACAAAATCACACCGTCCTGCCGACAGTCGCTGGCCCGCTGTCAGGGCGGGGTTCGTGGCCGGCGGAAGATGAATAAAATTTAATTTTACATTAACGCGGGTCTTACCGTAATAATGTTATCGTCGTGTTTATCAAATTAGTGAAAATGGCCAGTCCTGAACCGAAACCAGCTTCCCGCTGGCAGATTCATGGGCGGGCGGGCAGCTGAAGTCCGCCGTAGCTAATCATAAAACATGAAAGTCAGCGTTCTCATCCCCGTCTATAATTGCGAACAGTATCTGCCGGAGTGTCTGGACTCGGTGCTGGCGCAGGATTTCAAAGACGCGGAAATTCTCATTGCCGACGACGGTTCCCAAGATGGAACGGTGGGTCTCATCCAGCAATACGCCGCGCGGGATGCCCGCATCCGCTGGTGGCAAAACCCCCAAAACCTCGGGCAGGCGAAAAATCACAACGCGCTGTTGCGCGCGGCGCGCGGCGAATACATCAAGTTTGTCCACGCCGACGATAAATTTTTGCAACCAACGGCATTGACCCGGATGGTGAAAGTTTTGGACGCGGATGCGACGATTTCGCTGGTGGGCACCGGTTCAAACATCATTGATGCCCAGGCCAACGTGCTGGAACAGCGGAATAATTTTCGGCAATCCGGCGTCTGGGACGGGAAGTCCGTGATTGTGAAATGTCTGGAAGAAAATCAGAACCTCATCGGGGAGCCTACCCTCACGCTGTTCCGCCGGCAGCAGGCCAGCCGGGGGGTTAACCCGCAGTATCGGCAGATTCTGGATCTGGAAATGTGGTTTCATCTGCTGGAACAAGGCCGGTTTGGCTTTCTGGAGGAATATATGTTTGCGTATCGCGTGCATCCCCAGCAGGAGACGGCCGTTATCCGCAAAGCGGGCGGCGATGCCCATGAATATCTGGCCTTGGTGACGGAATATTATCGCAAACCCTGGATGAAGGATCGGCTTACCCGCAAGCTGTTGGTCACGCAGATCCGTTCGCTGCGGAAACGTTCCGGCGACGCCGCCCGGCCGCTGACCAAGCACATGATGGCGCGGCTCAAACCTCACTGGTATGCGTATTACTGGTTCCAGCGCAAGCTCGCCCGGCTGGTAAAAAAAGGCAACCGCTCCATGAAAAAACGGCTGGCGCCAAAAACCGCATGACGCCACCCGCTTCCCGCACCTTGATCATGGGCTTGCTGTCCGGCTTGTCCCTGGCGGAGACCAAGCCTTTTTTTCTGTCGTTGGAAAAAGCCGGATATGCGGGCGACATCTGTCTTTTTGTCGGCGATCTCGCCGCCGAAACGCAAATATTTTTGCGCGCCCGTCGGGTCAATCTTATTCCCTTCCGCAAAGCGTATCTTAAGCCCCGCTGGGCGCGCTTGGCCGGGCTGGCAAAACCATTTTTGTCTGCCACCCAGACCCAACGGCTTGACGAGCAACTGGGTTTGTCCTATCTCCACCTCTTTTGCGCCCGCTATATTTACTACCTCAACTATCTGGACGAATGCGGCGCGGGCTATGACCGGGTTTTCGTGACGGACATCCGTGATGTGCTGTTCCAAACCGATCCGTTTGCCTTTGAACTGCCCGCTGGCTTGAGCGTGTTTCTGGAAGATGCCAGCCTGACCCTCGGCCAATGCCCCACGAATTCCGCGTGGCTGCGGCAGGCTTACGGCCCGGCGGCGCTGCGGGAACTGGGCGGGAAAAGAATCATCTGCGCCGGGACGATTTATGGTCAGCCCGCCGCGCTGCGGGAATTTTTTGGCCGGA